>JAEEOX010000153.1 GCA_016284485.1 Bacillota bacterium
CCCATGTTGACGTATCCGGTATCGGGAGAACCGTCTGTTGCCCCGCCGCCGGGACCGGGCTGGATGCAGCCGACAATGGTCCAGTCGCGGGCTTCCTCGATGGAGCAGCCCTTACCGAGGGCCATCTTCATGGCAGCGTAGTCATTGAAGAATCCGGGATTGGCCTGTCCGTCCTGGATCATCTCGCAGCCCTTTCTGATGAGGGCTTCAGGTGTTCCATCCCAGACTCTTACAGCCATGACGGGCTGTGTGGTCTTAAGCTGATTTGCAGCCTCCAGGCAGAGGTATGAAAGCTCGTTGGTGGCATCTTTTCCGTCAGGAGTCTGTCCTCCCACAACGAGGATCTCCCACATGGGATATCCCGCAAAAGATGTGGCGTACCAACGGTCACGCACCTCGAAGACCTCGCAGGCCTTGAGGTAGAAGCACTGAAGCATCTCCAGAGCCTCTTCCTGCGTGATGTTCTTTTCGTCGATGACGTCTTTCTTGTAGTAGGGCCACATGTACTGGTCAAATCTGCCGAAGCCGTTGGCTGTGGTGCAGACTTCGATATGGAAATACACGTGTGCGAACCATACCATCTGAAGGGCCTGCCAGAATGTCTGAGGAGGATTCTCGGGAACCACTCTGCAGTTCTCGGCGATCATGAGAAGTTCCTTCTTTCTCTTTTCGTCGGTGCATTCTGCAGCCTGGCGCTCAGCCTCGTCCGCCATTCTGTGGGCATATGTGATGAGACCCCGGCACTGAATGATGCAGGCCTGCCAGAAGTTCTTCTTCTCTTCGTCAAGCTGGCACTTGGGATACATGGCGTCGATGTTTCTCTGGCATTCTTCCATGTAACCTTTAAGGCCTACTGTGAGAAGCTTCTCGTGGTCGCAGGTGGTCTCACCGGATACTCCGTTGGTAAGGCCTACTGTGATGATGTCATCCTCCATGCACTCGACAGTATGCTTCGGAAGCGCAGCTTTTGCGATGTCCTGCATGGCCTTTCCTTCCCAGTACGGCAGGCATTCCAGGATCTTCTCCCTGTCCTCGGGTGAAACATCATAGGGGTCCTTGGTCCTTACGGGGAACTCATCCAGTTCGTCCAGATAGAACTTGGTGCTGGACTGGAACTCAGGATGAAGGTTAGCTCCCAGGAATTTATTGGTGGGCGTACCGACCACCAGCTCATCATCCATGATGAGAGTGGTCATGTGTTCCATTATGTAATTTACGACTTTCGCACGGAAGATCGGAATGGCGTCGCCCGCAAATTTCTTGTAGGCCTCCGTCTCGAGCACGATCCTTTCAGAAGTGATGCAGGGCCTTGAATCCCAAAGCTTGTTGCGCATTCTCTGAAGACGTTCGTTAAGCATGTTTTCCTCCCCTTCTGCCGTCGTTTGCGCGGCAGATATATGTTAAACAATAATGCACAATACTACGATTCCATTATATAGGAGCGGAGAAATCAACAACAACTTTATTGTTGCTACAAAATGGAATTGATTTGCGAACTGTTGAGATCGAATCGCAAAAAAGTAAAAAAAGACCTGTTCTTTCGAACAGGTCTTCTTTCGTGGAGGCGACACCCGGATTTGAACCGGGGATAAAGGTTTTGCAGACCTCTGCCTTACCACTTGGCTATGTCGCCATGGTGCCGGACTGTGCCGTCCGGCGAAATATTGGCTAGGGTAGCAGGATTCGAACCTGCGAATGACGGAATCAGAATCCGTTGCCTTACCGCTTGGCGATACCCCAATAAACATAAAAATGGGGTGGGTAGTGGGATTCGAACCCACGAATACAGGAGCCACAACCCTGGGTCTTAGCCGCTTGACGATACCCACCATATTTTTATTGAATAAAATTGGCGACCAAGATCGGGCTCGAACCGACGACCTCCAGCGTGACAGGCTGGCATTCTAACCAACTGAACTACTTGGCCATGTGGTGGGAGTTACAGGGCTCGAACCTGTGACCCCCTGCTTGTAAGGCAGGTGCTCTCCCAGCTGAGCTAAACTCCCTTAAAAATGGTAGCGGCGACTGGATTCGAACCAGTGACACCCCGGGTATGAACCGAGTGCTCTAGCCAACTGAGCCACGCCGCCTCACCTGTCAGTCTCACGGACTGCAAGGATTATATTACTAAATATCGCAGGCGTTGTCAATGATTTTTTTATCTAATTTTTTATATCGTCGCAAGTGCATTAAAGATGACCGGGCAGAGTTCAGGCTGCCCGGTCCTGTATTCAGGCTTTTCTGGTGATCATCATGGTTGTCGACAGCATTGATAACAGGATCCCCATGATCACAAGGTGCGGCCCGGCGCCGTTTCCGCCGGTGTTCGGGAGTCCGTGCATTCTGGTGTCCACCATGGTTACCTTTTCAACAACAACCCCGTTAACGGTCACTTTCCCGTTCCGGTCAACGCTGAATTCCATGTCTTCAGCCGTAAGATATCCTTCAGGGGCAGATATTTCGGTCAATATGTAATCCCCTTCTCCCAGACCGAATAACAGGTGATCGTCTTCTCCGGAAGTCCATTCATCCAATACAGTCCCATCCGGGTCTGTGATCCTGAGGACTGCACCGGAAACATAGGAGCCTGTTTCATCTACCTTTGAAATGAGTATTCGGTTTGCCTCGTATACGACATCGATCCTGTGGTTGGCATTTATGTTTTCAAAGAGGTAATCGTCAGGACAGAGCGAGACGTCCTGCTCCGCCCCGTCAACTGTAACAGATTTCAGATGATATCCGGGATCCGGGGCATACGCTATAGTGCTGTCATCTCCTGCCCAGATCGTCTGATCATCAGTTATGCTTCCGTTGGTGACAGATGTTTCTATGTGGAATCTTCTTTCGTACGTCACCGTCACTTCATGATCTGACTGAACGTTCATGAAAGAATAGCCAAAGCCGTGTCCATCAATGTCAACCTGAGATCCGTCAACCTCGATGTTCCTCAATTCATAACCTTCAAAACCGGAATATTTGAGATCCTGAGTCCCTCCCGGTATCACAGTATAAGTAGCTTCTGAGGTCTCGCCGGACGATCCCACTCTTCCGTTTATGACCTTGAGATCGATTCTGTATTTCCTCTCAAATTCAACTTCGTACCGGTAATTCCGGTCTATGTTATTTATCGGAATGTAATAGGGATCTGCCGTCTTCACTTCCCATGAGTCTAATGTGTCAAGCAAGGTCTCCTGCCCCTGATCATCCACAGAGTACAGCCTTATGACCGAGATGTAATAGTCGTCAGCAGGATCGATCACACAGTTCACGTTCATTCCTTTCTGAACTGTCACGTCAACAGGATCAATGTTTCCCTCTCCCCTTATTATCTCACCTCTTACATTGTAGTATTTTGTAAACTCAAAGGCCTCCTGTCCTATGATGGTAGTCCCCAACTGACGGAATCCGAACCATCTCAGGGTAGAACCTGTAGAATCAAAAAGTGCAGCGAATCCCGATTTCCAGGTGTTTTCATCTGCGGCTGTGCCGCATATCCTGTAACTGCGTCTTGCAGGTTCATAAGTGATCCTCGTAATTGTATCCGGCTCCACATAGATAGTGGGGTTCTCCCTTTCTGTTCCACTCATCACCCCGGAAACTATTTCGTAGCCCTCCAAGTCCGAGTCAAAGTCTCTTGATCCGTAAAGCAAGGTTCCCCGGGGTGCGTTTTCATCTGTTCCGGGAAGAACGACTCTCAGTTCATATTCAAACTCCACCTTATATCTGCCATATATGGACGGACCCTGAGAAGTGGTGCCAAAGGCATCATACGCAGTGGGCGTAGTGGAAATGATAGGATCTGTCTTTTCCTGGTAATAGAACAGATTGACTCCAACCTTTGGATCTCTTGTGCAATATGCAGGGTCAGGGGTTATGACAAGATTCTTTATCTGAAGCAAAAGATCGAATTTGTCTCCCGCCCCGTTTTTTACTGAATCAGCTATCCTTACCTGAGCTATATTCCCCGGTATCTCCTTGGGCGACTGATTGTTTCCGAATCCTCCTCCCGTATAGATCAGGGTGTTTACATAGCAGTTGTGCAGACCTCCGTAAAGATAATGACGCTTTACCGTAAACGAAGTGGTGTTCTGCAGTATAACTGATATCTGTTGGTATGTATCAGGATTTGAATAGATATAGTCGTAACCTGTGATGCTTTCCACGCCCGTAGTAGAATCGATGACCAGATCCCCTTCTCCATATGTACCTTCAGAGGCTGCTCTCAGTATTTCCTTTGAAGAAAAATCATCAGCAAAAGCGAAGGTCGACGGAATGACGCAGATAATCAATGCCATTAGTAATACTGTTATCTTTTTCAGCATCTGTCATCCTCCCCTTTCTTTTTGAAAAGGTAAAGCACCCCTGCCAAAAGACTTCCTGCAGCCGCAAGGGACAGGACCTTTTCCCATATCTTCATGTTGTCGCCTGTCTTGGGAACTGCTGACTTCCTGGGCGACGTCTTTGGATAACAGATCACATCATAACCGTCCTCCGATGGGACACCGATAAGGAAAGGTCTTGCAACATCATAATCAACAGAGTTACCGTACCTCCCTGATTGCTTTACCAGATATATCCCCGTATCCAGGCCCGGAAAAGTGACCATCCCCTTTTTATCAGTAACGCCTGAGATGTCAGCAACCTTAAGTTTATTGGCAAGTTCAGATGACAACTTTTCCATCTCATCGGCATCCATATTCAAAAAATCATGTTCACCATACAGTGAAGTCACCTTAAGACTTCCATCTTGATCCGCAACCTTATACAGACTGAACTCGGCCCCTTCTATGGGCACGGCCTTCCCCTCTGAACTGACTGCGTAACAGATGGTCAGACTTCCTGTCAGTTCCTCAGCAAGCACCCAGCACGGATGTGTCGCAAAACAAAGGATCACCAGAGTTATGGCGATCCTGAAGTATTTATTCCTGATTTGTATTTCATGCATTCTTCCTTCTCCCGCTACTTCCTTTCCTGACTGCGATCACCGCAATGAGCAGGATGACAGTCAAAATTGTAATAAGTGCCAACGAGTATGTGTAAATACTGCTTTCCCGTTCATCCGTCCGCCCATTCTCCCCTTCTTCAGGGTAGATCCTGTGTCCCCTGACCAAAAGCCTTTTAGTGTTGACTCCATAAGGGGTGCAGGTCAGAAGAGTGACCAGATCTTCACCGTCCTCTATCCTGAGTGCATCTATATCACCGGGATCCACCACAAGGATCCTGTCCACCTCATAGGTCAGAGTTCTGTCAAGGACATGCAGGTAAAATCTGTCACCCGCCTCCAGACGGTCGATATCGGTGAACATTTTTGCAGAGGGAAGCCCTCTGTGAGCGGCAAGGACTGAGTGGGTCCCTTCTCCTCCTACAGGAAGAGAGGTCCCCTCAATGTGTCCTGCCCCCTTTTCAAGGGCTTCTTCTCCTGCTCCGTGATATATCGCAAGGGTCTCATTGATCTTTGGTATTTCCAGGTATCCCATGACTCCGTTTCCTTTTGGGTCCAGCAGATCCATGTAGATCCCGGAGTCATTACATTCCCCGTCGTCTGCGAAAGCATCTCTGACATAGTTTCTTTTATGATCTCTGTTGTATGCCTCGGCATTCTCCAGAATACTTATCAGCTCACTCTCATCCGTAACTTCCACAGTCTCTTCGTATGCTGATATGATCCTCTTGTTCCTCTCCCTGCTCAAAAAATTGCTGGCAGCAGGATAAAGAATAAAGACGGCACCTGCGAAATAAAGAACGGTCACAAGAAGCAGTATCGTCTTTTTACCTGTAACCATCTAAATAAGATCTGCGATCATCCCTCTGATCCTTTCCTTTTTGACATGAGGAGCATAGTTCCTCCCGTTACAGCGATCATTCCTGCAATGGTGAAGATCAGAGTACCCGTTCCACCTGTTGCAGGAAGATCCATGAATGCAGTATTTGGTATTGCGCAGTCTGTTCCGTCTGCATCAGGGGTGGCAGTATATGTTTTGTTCATGAAAACAGTCCCCTCCTGATCGGTGATCGAAATGTTATAACTCGTAAGAGTCTTGTCAGATCCGTATGATGCACTGACAGTCACGGTGTAGTCATTCTGATTGACAGAATATCCCTCAGGAGCCTTGGTCTCTTTCATCGTGTATGTTCCTTCTGAAAGTCC
>JAEEOX010000154.1 GCA_016284485.1 Bacillota bacterium
GTACCAGTTGACGATGTTCGGGGCGCAAAGAGCTATCTCCGCTGCGATGAGGATCACCATCCAGCCCTTCCATGCAAGCCTGGGCCAGCGGTCCCTCAGAAGCAGCATGAAATTCCGCACCATGGAAACGGCCAGGACTATCATTCCCGATACGCTTCCGAGGAGCAGATACTGTATCCCGAAAAACACGTTAGCCAGAATGTCCATGATGAGGACCCGGGTGGCGTTTTTCATCTGGAAACTTATGACCATTGAAGCCAGGCCCAGGAAACCCAGGGCCTGTACGAAGAATACGGATTCCGTCATTGTGGCGAACTGCCTCCTTCAGCCGGAACTTCAGATTTCTTTTTCTTTTCGGGGAGGTTGGAGATGACCACTGCTGCGAACATTATGATGCAGCCCATTATCTCCCTCATTGTCATAGTCTCGTGAAGCAGTACAACTCCTGCCAGGACACCGAACACCGACTCGAGGCAAAGTATCAGCGCCGCGATGGCGGGATCCGCCTCACGCTGTCCCAGAACCTGGAAGGTGTAAGCGATGCCGCAGCTTATGACGCCTGCATAGAGGATGGGGAACCAGACTGACATTATGTTGGACATGCTCACCGGGCTCTCGAAGATCACCATGCAGATCATTCCCAGAAGTCCCGAAAACAGGAACTGGATGCAGGAGAGCTTCAGTCCGTCGATGCGCTCCACAAAGTAGTCCACTGCGTTCATCTGAGCCGCGAAGGCTATGGCGCAGAGGATGACCAGCGTGTCTCCCAGCTGGATCTTGAAGGACGCATCGGTCATGCAGAGCAGATAGAGCCCTATTACATCCAGCACAACGCAGAGCCATACGATGGGGCGGGTCTTTTTCTTGAAAACCAGCAGGTACAGGATGGGGCAGAACACCACGTAGAGCGTTGTTATGAATGCAGCCTTGCCCGCCGTGGTATATGCCAGACCGAACTGCTGAAGAGAAGCGGCTACGAAGAGGAAAAAGCCGCAGACTATGCCGCCGATAAGCTCAGTCTTGTTTACTATGGGCTGGGACTTGTCTTTATGATTCTTCAGTACCAGAGGCACCAGCACCAGGCCTCCTATGAAGGTCCTTATACCGTTGAACGTGAACGCTCCTATCTGACCTCCGCTCTTCTGGGCCACGAAAGCCGTACCCCAGATGAAGGCTGCGATCAGCAGCAGCAAATTGGCTTTCATTTTGTTCGACATGATTCTTCTCCTATACTCCGGTATTTCTCAGCGTGCCTTCCAGAAGCAGCACTCTTACTGCAAGCACCAGACTCTCTCTGAATTCCTCCTCCGAAAGGTGAGGTGCTGTCATCTCATGGATCCTTTTGATCCTGTATCTTACTGTGTTCTTGTGGCAAAACAGCCTTTCGGCAGCCTCGTTCAGATCACAGTTCGCCAAAACATATTCTCTGGCTGTCTCCATCAACCCGACAGATTCAGCTTTTTCCTCGGTCAGGGGTCTGAGGAAGTCTTTTGAACTTCTGACCAGACTGCCCGAACTCATCTCCGGAGCCAGAAGTCTGTATACTCCCATGTCTCCGTATCTCTGAACGGCCTCGCCCTTCACGCGGGCCGCCTGCATCGCCCAGAATGCTTCGTTCACAGCTTCGGTGAAATCTTCACTTTCCAGGATCATGCTGAGTCCGGTCACAGCCGTCTCCAGGGGAAGGCCGCAGGCCACTGCGGCATCCTTCATAAGGACGCCCATATCCCTTTTGCCGGGCTCTTCCCTGGTCATGATCATCAGTCCGCCCTGCCTGAATCTAGTGAGGCTCACCCGGTCCGAATACCTGGGCTCAAGGCTCAGCTTCCTGATGTATCTTATCATATGATCCCTGTCATAGATGCCGGGATCTGAAGGACTCTCGAAGCAGGCAGCCTGAACATACCTGCCCTTGGCAGGAAGTATCATGTGCTTCAGTCTCTCCGCATCGCCCCCGCTGAGCTGACCGCTCAGGATATTTTCCAGGGCGTCCTCGGTCTCCGTCTCCGTCATATCCATGCCGGCTTCTTTCTTCACCGCCAGCACAATATCCTCGAAGAAGGCGTCGTCCGTTATCTCGAAGATCGGAAAGCTGTTTCTCTCGGAATACTCCAGGACTTCGCCCGGCAGTTCCCTGAAGAAAACAGGCTTGTAGCAGAGACAGGCGATGCCCATCTCATCCATCCGGGTCACGGCGTCCAGCAGGAGTTCGGGTTTGTTCCTGGCGAACATCAGGCTTGAGATACCCAGGCTGTTGCCGTAAAACATCTCCTCCCTGGTGAACTCCACGCCCTCTGCGAACTCGAAGTCCACTATCTCGGTGGCGTTCACTTCCTTGTCCAGTCCGCCGGATCCGGATACCAGTCTGAAGCCCGACAGTTCGGGCAGTTTTATGATCTCCTTAAGTCTCAATCTATGCTCCGATCATGACCTTAGACCGCCTTGCTCTTTGACTCCTTGTAAAGCCTGATAACTTCCGGCCAGGTCTTCCTGCCGATGGGCACGCAGTATACCCTGTTCATATCCTCAGCAGTATTTTCTTTCGCGATATTGTAGTTGAGTATCCTCTCAGTTACGCTTGCTGCGTACTCTGATGTGGGTCTGTTGTAGATATACATTTCCGTACCTCCTTTGTTCATTTGGTACTTTAAATATATATCATCAGCCCACGGGATTCATTATCTCCAGATATAAATAATATAGCCTGTCTTTGTACGTTTGTACAACATTATTTGATTACAGGCTATTATTATCTTTAAAATCCATCGATTATTTGTTCTAACTTACTGATATTCCTTCCAGGTCTTGCCTTTGGCTGATTCGCAGGTGAGTTCTTTGAAGGATACGGGCTTGCCGTCCTCAAAGAACACCTGATATCCCAGGCCGGACTTGGGGGTCCAGAGCCAGAAATTCTCTCTGAGGCCCGGGAACCAGTTCATCATGGTGGCGGAGATGGCTCCTCCGTGGCAGACCATGACGGACACAGCGTCTCCGCCGTCGTGTCTGTGAGCCAGTTCCGTCATGCGGTGCTTGCCAACGAGGATCTCGTTGCCTCTCTTGATCCTGTCCATGTAGCCCATCATGCTCTCGCCTCCGGGGAAGCAAAACGTGCCAGTCCCGTCGTTGATCCATTCCTCGGCTCCGGGGAGTTCCTTCAGCTCATCGAAGGTCTTGCACTCCCAGTCGCCGAAGTTGATCTCCTTCATCTCCTCGATCTCCTCGTAGGGCACGTCGCCGAAAAGATGATGCAGGGTCTCCTTGGTCCTGACCAGGGTGGTCACATAGAACCTGGCGTCGGCGGGAATCTCCGGATAGGCTCCTTCTTTTTTGTATATATCCAGAGTGTCGTAGCCCTCCTTGACCACGTGCAGGTCGGCCCAACCGTAGTACCAGTGGTTCACTATACCCTCAGTAGTTCCGTGTCTTATCAAAACTATGTACGACTTCACTTCTTTTCCTTTCCTGCGGCTCTGCGCTATTTGATGCGCTTGCCGATCCCTGCGAACACGCGGATGACTGCGTCAGCCTCGCCCACCAGATAGATGGCCAGGCGGCTGGCAGCCTCTCTGGCTGCCCTGTCCTTGGGATCCATGGGCACCAGTCCGCAGGAGATGTCGTTTAAGATTATCACCGAGTTGGCCCATTTGCTGCGCCTGGCAGCCATGAACTTCACCGGGTTTCTGTCCGCCTCGAGACAGGCGTAGCAGATCTCCTCCACATTGTTCAGTATTCTTTTGCTGAAATCTATGTCCACCTTGTCACGGGTGCAGTTGTACACGTCCGTGGATCTGTAGTGTGTCTTTTCCAAAGCGTATTCCAGCATTCCCTGGTACGCTCCCCCTATGATCAATACCATTTTGACCTCCTGTAATTCAAAACATCCAACTCCGGGCCCCGCGCCCGGCCCGGACCTCTATATCAGAAGCCCGACTATACCCATGAGTTCTCCCCAGAGTATGCCGTATCCGGCTATGTCGCCGTTCATGCCCTTGAGCTGATGGCGGGCGATGAGGCAGGATATCAGCGACCCCGCGAAGGAGAGAATTATTATCATCATAAGCCCGAATCTGTCCGGTCTGGGGCAGACGGTGTGGGCTATCACCAGAAGGATCAGCAGCTGGACTGCCATGAATACGGCAGCCTTGGTGTCCTTCATCATCATCCTGTACTGGCTGGTCTCCATGGGCTCCAGGTTCATCATCAGGAACCCTGACACCGCCCTGGGGACGGTCATTATCACTGCGAAAGCCATGAGAACGGACTTGGGATCATGTCCGCCGGTCAGCGAGTTGATCAGGCCGTTTCCCATGCCAGGCGAGAACAGCTGCAGGAGCCCTGAGCTGATCAGCGTGTCCAGCAGGGGCTTGAAGGACTGGCCCAGTCCCGGATCCACGTAGGATGCCATGCATCCGAACTCGATGAGTACCAGGAAAATGAAGCTGACTATGGCGAAGGTCCCGCACCTGCTGTCCTTGAGGATGGCCCGCTTTTTCTGAAGATCTCCCCTGGACATCAGGGCGTCGTTGACGTCCATGTATCCGTCCACGTGGATGAATCCCGATATCACGAAGGGTATCCAGATAAGAAGGGCTGCGGCCGCGATGTATGGCAGCTGCAGCTTGAGAGCCAGTATCCCCAGAAGTCCCCAGATCAGGCCCATCAGGAAACCTACTGTGGGCAGCCATGCCAGCATGTATGGTCTCGCCTCTTCATCCCACTTCCTGGGACCGGGTATGTAGCAAAAGTTCCCCCAGCACATGAGAAGTCCCGTCAAAACCTTTTTCATCGTTCTCCCTCACCTCCGGAATGTCTGAACTCTGCCCACGGGAAATTGGCCTCCCTCTCCAGGGCCTTCGGGTGAGCCGGCGCCCCGTCCTCGCGGGATATCCCCTGGACCGCCAGCTGGACGGCCGCCTCGTCGTTCCTCTCGGCCATCCTGGTCAGTTCCTCAGGTACCTCTTCGTCTTTTTTGTACCATGTGGGGAAGCCGTAAAACATCTCTATGGCCGCATCGCATTCCTGGGCCAGCATCCTGTCTATGTCCGCCAGGCCCTTCCTGTACGCCTCCACCGTGTCCGAGTAGTCTATGGCATCGGAGTACATGTAGTCCGACACGAAGATCAGAGAATCGAAGGTGTGGCAGAGCTCCCTGAGCTCAGCCGTGATCTTTCTGGGCGCGGAGTGATACATGCTCCCGTCCTCTCTGAACATCTCGTTGGACAGCAGGGCTGTCACCGAATCTATGAGGTAGACCCCCTCAGGATCCGTCAGCGCCTGAGACAGATTCTTTCCCGCCTCGATGGTACGGAAACCCAGGCCGTTCCTGTTCCACTGGTGACGCTCGATCCTCTCCCTGTCCTCGTCGTCGTGAGGGATCATGGTCGCCACGTAGTAAAGCGGCCTTTCCGCCTCCCTGGCCATCTTCACGGCCAGGTTCTGGGCGAAGTCAGATTTTCCGTTTTTGGCTCCTCCTGATATGAATACGTTCATTGCTTTTCCCCTTTATTGTTCCCTTTTGGTGATCAGTTCAATTCCGGCGCAAAACATCTGCGCCGCAGTCTCTAGAAGAAATTGCCGCTCTTCCTCTGCTCCAGATAATCGGCATCTATTGCCCCCTCGTCGTAGGTGGCCATCAGATTCATGGTGGCACAGGCCGTTTCCATGATCTTGAAGGTGATGGGGCATCCCGAGCCCTCGCCCAGGCGCATGCCCAGGTCGAACAAAGGCCTGATCCCCAGTTCCTCCATGGCTATGACGTATCCCTGCTCCCTGGACTTATGGGACGCGAACATGAAGTTCGCGGCCTTGGGTGCCAGGCGGGCGGCCGCCAGGGCCGCCACGGCTGAGATGTAGCCGTCGATCACCACAGGTATGCGATAGAGGGCGGCGCCGACATAGGCGCCGGTCATGGCGGCTATGTCGAAGCCGCCTGCGTTCCTTATTACTGTAAGTGGATCCAGCCCCGCGTTGGCCGCGGCGGCCTCACCCACTATCTCTGTTTTTCTTGCCAGACCTTCATCGGTGAGGCCGCCTCCGCGGCCTACCACTTCCTCAGCGGAATGGCCTGTCAGAGCTGCCAGCACGCAGGCGGAGGTGGTGGTGTTTCCTATGCCCATCTCGCCTATGCCGAAGACCTGAACGCCTGCGTCCTTCATGGCTTTTGCGGCCTCGATGCCGGTGAGGAAGGCCTTTTCAAGCTGCTCATCGGTCATGGCCGGACCCTTGGCCAGGTCAGCCGTTCCGGGGGCCAGCCTGCGGTCCACTATCTTCCGGGCGATCCTGCCCTCAGAAACCATGTCACGGGTCATGAGAGTCTCGGGTATGTCCATCTTGACTCCCATGTTAACCACCAGAAGGTCGAAGTTCCAGTACTTGGCCATGGAGCTCACCCCGGTGAAGCGACGCGGCATGTTGATGGTCTGTGAATAGGTCACCGACTGGGGAGCCGATGCCACGCCCTCCGCGCATACACCGTTGTCCGCGCTGAAGACCGCCACCGCCTGGCGGCTCACGTCGTTCTTGACCCGGCCGGTGATCCCCGCCAGGCGGACGGTGATGTCCTCCAGGTAACCCAGTGCTCCGGTGGGCTTGGCCAGCTGCTCCTGGCGGGCTTCTGCAGCCTTCACCGCGTCAGCATCCAGGTCGCCGGTACGCTCCACCTGTGCAAGTATATCTTCGATAAGTTTTCTGTTATCGCTCATTTATTCCGACCTTTCAGTTCATCCTGATCCTGGGATAGTCCTCCAGGAAGGCAGCCATTATCTCCAGTATGGTCTCGCACCTGCCCTCAGTCACCTCGATGTTGAGGGGCATGAGAGGCTCATGCAGCGAACGCCTCAGCAGACACCATCCTTTCAGGCCCTCAAGCCTGAAGTTGATGCGGACCCCCTCGTAGTTGGGCTCCACCAGGGAGATTCCCTGGCCGTTCTTTTGCTTGTATTCCACCCATACCTTCAGCCCTGCCAGGACCTGATCCGCGTAGAGTCCGGGATCGTGGCCCTCCACCGGGAGCCGGACTTCAGTGGCTTCAAGAGGCTCCTTAAGGCTGGAGATCATGTCGCTTATGGTGGCTCCGGACCGCTTGAGCAGTGCAGCCTTGATCACGATCTTGGCAGCCAGATATGCTCCGTCGTCCAGCCAGAAATTCTCCTTGTATGCAGCGTGGCCCGAGGTCTCGATGGCCAGCTGGCTGTCGGTGCCGGACTGGTTGAGTTCTATGGCCTTGTTTATGACGTTCCTGTATCCCCTCTTGAACCGGAGGTGCTTCAGACCCAGGCACTCGGTGAGGTACTCCGTCAGTTCATCGGAAGTGATGGAGTCTGTGACCACCGTGGTCCCCGGATGATCCGCCGCGATCAGTGCAGCTGCCAGCGCCACGATGCCGTTTCTTGCGATCTCCCTGCCCTGGCCGTCCACCGCAGCAGACCTGTCCACGTCGGTATCGAAGATCAGTCCGAAGTCAGAGCCACTGTCCAGCACAGCGCGGGATATGGCCTTCATGGCTTCCTTGTCCTCAGGGTTCGGCCTGTGGTTGGGGAAGTGACCGTCGGGCTCCAGGAATACCGAGCCTGACACGTCGGCTCCCAGGGGCTTCAGGATGTTTTGTGCGAAAAATCCGCCTCCGCCGTTGCCGGCGTCCACTGCTATCTTAAGACCCCTCAGGGGATGCTCCGGGTCTTCCCGATCCTGCACTCCCATAATGATCAGATTCCTGATGTATGCTTCGTAGGTGCCCATGAGGTCCACCCTGTCCGCTCCTCCTCTCACCTGGACCACAGGCGGGAGGCCATTGTCGGCTGCGTAGACTTCAGCATATTCTATGATGGAGGCGATGTCCTTCTTGTCCAGACCGCCGCCTTTCCCGAAAAACTTGAAGCCGTTCCTGTTCCAGGGCAGGTGTGATGCGGTGATCATCACCGCGCCGTCGCACTTGAAGCCCTCGAATACCGTGGACATGAACATGGCAGGCGTGGAAGCCTGACCGCAGTCCAGCACATTGACCCCGCAGGACCTGAGCGCCTCAACTGCCCAGTCCCTGAGGTCTTCCGAGCTCAGCCGGGGATCGTGTCCCACGGAGATCCTCATCTCCCAGGGATCCACTCCCGTATTCTTATTGAGCCATTTCACGAAGCCCTTCATGAGGACCTCAGTCTCCGGCTTTCCAAGGTTAACGTGTTCGTTCTCGATGCCCTCCAGCGCGATGCCGCGGATGTCGGAACCGTTCTGAAGTTTCTTTAGATCCAAAGCCATATTATCTCCTGTTCACGGGCTCAAAACACCTGCTTCTCCACCATCCAAAAACTCCCCCATAGTAGTCTTATTGTACTACAGGGGAGCCTGTTTTTCAATTGATTTAAGGTTATCTTACCACTTGTTGAACACCTTCTCCGCGAAGCCTGGGAAGTCCTCAACATACACCGTGGAGCCGTCGTCCAGGATCACGACGCCGGTGAAAAGCCCGAAGACCTGGTGCTGATCGGAGCAAAGCACCTTGAAGTCGGTCTTTGCGGCTCTGTCCAGCAGGGGCCTGAAAACCATTTCGAAGCGCCCGTCGTCGGAGGTTATGACCCAGGGGCTCATGAAGTCATCCACTCTCTCCGCCGTCTCCACTGTCTTGCCGGAAGGCATGCAGCAGCCGCCACGGGTGGTATAGGTGCCGTTCTTGTCCGGAATGTCGAAGACCAGCCGTCCCAGCTTGTGGGCAACGCCGTTCACGAAGACCATATTCTCGCTGGCGGCGGAGGTGTCTCCGAAGCCGTAGCCGATGTTCCATCCGAAGCGCCTGCCATCCGGGAGTTTACCCTGGGCTGCGCCCCAGTACCAGGTGTTCTTGTAGGTCCAGACGCCGCGGCCCCAGTCGAGAAGGCCGAAGCTCTCACCCTCTTTGAACTCGTAGCGGGTCCCGTCATACTCCACCCAGCCGGAAGCCGGCATGGCGATCTTTTTCTGATTATAGTAGAACGCTTTCTCGTTCCCGGGAAAAGGTGTTGCGATGACCATGCTGTCGTCCGGATCATCCACGGGATCCAGCAAAGTGAACTCGCCCCGTATCGGCTTGCCGTTCCGGAACTTGTCCATCCTGAACTCAAGGATCCTCTTGTCGCCCACCCTGAGGAAGCTGATCTCGTGTGTTTTGCCCTTGGTGTGGACGTCTCCGGAGTCGGAGGTGGGCGGGAGGTTTTTGCGGCCGCCCGTCATGAACTGCATGAGAGAAGTGGTGATCTCCCAGGGCTTCCCGGGATCCAGGATCAGGAGCGATACGCTGTCCAGCCCCATGTAGGAATTGTCGTCGATGGTGAGAGCCACCGCAAGGCCCGGCGCGGTCACCAGGTAGTAGTCCCACTCCTTGATGCGATGCCTGGGCGCCTTGATGGCGCTGCGGTCATAGTTTAAAATGAGGCTTCTGGCGTAGCCGGGCTCGGTGAGCCTGCCCTGCTCATCCAAAAGGGCGTGTCTTTCGGTAATTTCGTGCATGGTGTACCTCCGGCAAAACATACAAGGCCGAGGATGTCCCCCGGCCATGCAAAACTACTATTTTATATATGCTCTCTCCACGTAGGGTGATGTCGCGGTGTGAAGGGCCGCGCCGTACTCCAGCTTGAAGGAGACCACGTCGCCCACCTTGTACTCCTTGTCAGATTTGGTCACATCCAGGATCATGTGGTCGGAGGACGCGCCCAGCACGTCCACCTTGGGATCCAGGGGGATCATGCCGCCGATATCCGTATCCTGCTTGCCGATTCCCACGATGGCTCTCTTGATGACACCGCGGTCCTCATACTCAGGCACCTCGCCGAAAGCGTCCACTCCCACCTCGCCGATGGGGATGGAGGGCTTTTCCTTGAGCTCCACGATCTGAGCCTCCAGGATCAGCGCATCGTCGGTGGTTCCGGGAAGCTTGGTGAGATAAGCCGTATCGTTTCCCATGAGGAAGGATTCGCCCAGCCTCAGGTTATTCACGCCCTCAGGAAGCTTGTATGTATCCATGGTCTCTCCGGGCAGCAGTCCGCCCTGGCGTACGATCATCTCGGACTCGGGAAGCTCCTTGTTGAGAGCAAGATAGATGGACGAGGAGTTGCCGCCGGAGATGGTCTCCAGCTTGATGCCAAAGCGGTCCTCGATCTTGCGGGCGATGCTGACCAGTCCGCCCAGATTGTTGGCCTTGGGAATGATCGCTCCATAGCAGGTCAGGTTCACGCCCAGACCACAGAGCTTGATGTTCGGCATCTGAAGGATCTCCTCCACAGCTTCGAATATTTTGTCCTCATACTGGAAGAACATGCCCTCTCTCAGGTCGCCCATGTCGATCATAAGCAGGATGCCGTGGACCTTGCCCTGGCGGCCGGCCTCTTCATTGAGGAGCCTGATGGTGGAGAGTTCCGAGTTCTGGCTCAGGTCCACGTACTTCACCACGTCCTCGATCTCGCAGTGCATGGGGATGCGGAGGAGCATGGTCCTCTTGCCGTTCTCGTGAGCGATGTCCGCAAAAGATTTAATGTTCTTCACTCTGGAATCCGCGATCAGATCCACCTGCGGGTTGGCAGCGATGACCTTCACCATCTCCGGATCCGCGCAAAGACATTTGGTAACGATGGCCAGCGAGCATCCGGCCCTCTTGGTGATACCGGCCACAGCATTCAGATTCTGCTCCAACTTATTCAGATTTATAACGAGTCTGGGGTACATGATATATTTCTCCTTACATTATCATATTGATATCTGATTATTAACTGATCGTATGGCGGCGTTTTCGAAGGCGTCTTCCGCAGCGCCGGTACTTAGCGACCGACGAGCAGTAAAAATATCCGCTCTGCCGTAGGCAGCGTATCTGCAAAATAAGCAAATGGAGAGCCAAATTCTATTTGGCGATGCAGTTGGCTGTTTTGCAGATACATGGCGCGTAGCGCCACGGATATTTTTACTTAAGCGAAGCGGTCGCTTAGCACCGCTGCGCGAGGACTAAGCGAGAGCGGGCGCCTTCGTAAACGTACTGTGCGTACGTCAGTTAATAATCCGTATTTCTCCACTTGCAGTGCTTTCTGAAACATGTTTTGCACTGCCTGTTGCAGTCCGGGCGAGCCTCGTCGTAGGGGGTCTCGTCGGAACCGCTGGTTTCGATGGCCTTGGAATAAGCCTCGCTGGCCGGCTCCGTCTCCCCTTCATTGGACACATAATCGTGAGCCCTCACCATGGAACGGTCGTTCATGAGCGTCTCGCGCTTGGCCGCCTCATACTCTTCCCTGGATGCGCCGCCGATCTTTTCCTTGAGGGAATTGCGGTACTCCGTCATATCGTAGCCCATGGCCTCCATCTCGTCGATGTGATGCATGAGCTCCTCCTGCTTGGCGTCGGAAGCCTTGGCCATGGCCTGAAGCTCCCTGATCAGGGAATCCTTTCTTGTCTTGTCCACTCTCTCATGGAGCTCGATGCCCAGAGACTGGCCCAGAAGCTTGATGGCTCCCTGCCTGTGAGTCTTGGAGAGAACTCCCAGAGAAGCCATGATGTAGTCGTTGTCCTGCAGGATCTTCACCGCATCGGAGGGATAGAGCTTCATTCCCGTCTCGTTGTCCTGAGGGATCAGCGCCATGATATCCTTGCCATGAGGAAGTCTTGTGAGGGCGCCGCCGGTGCCCACGATGTACTTGATCTGGGTAAGGTCCTTACCCTCAGCAACGGTGGACCTGCCCGAGGGGCCGTAGATGTAGCGGATGGATCCGGCATGTCTCTCTACGGCGCGGAGGGTGGCCTCCTTGCAGAGTCTCTCAACCAGCTTGAACTCATCCTCGTTATTGGGGATGGCCACATAGGTCTCCAGGGTCTTGTCCAGGTCGATCATCAGCTTCTCTTCGCACTCTTTCCTGAGCTTTTCCTCACCGATGGACTCGATGACCTTGTAGCGGTTCACATAAAGTCCCAGGTCGCCTTCCACGGTCCTCTTGGCCATGGGCTCCGGTGCCACCAGAACTCTGGATACCGCGTCGGAATCCTCAGACACCGAGTGAACGTCGGTGGTGGCGCCGCCTACGTCGATGGTCATCACCTCTCCCAGGCAGTCGTACAAAAGTTTCGTGCACTCCATGACCGCTCCCGGCGTAGGGATTATGGGGCCGTTGACCATGTCTCTCACGTGCTCCATGCCCGGGGCCTTGGTGATGTTGTCCTCGAATGCCGCCTGTATGACTTTACGGCAGGGCTCCACGTTGAGCTGGTCGATCTTGGGATATACGTTGTCAACCAGGTAGAGTTCCTGGCCGCTCTCCTCATCGAAGATCAGCTTCATCTCCTCCTGGTTCTCTATGTTTCCGGCATATACGACGGGGATGTGCAGCCCCATGGAGCGGATCATCTCTGCGTTGTATATGGCCGTATCTCTCTCTCCGAAATCCACGCCTCCCGCGATCAGGATCAGGTTTGGCTTGATCTCCTTGATCTTCTGGAGGTCCGTGCGTCTCAGTCTGCCGACTGTGATGTCGTGGATGATGCCGCCTGCGCCCAGAGCAGCCTCTCTCGCCGCCTTGGCCGTCATGTCGTACACCAGGCCGTGCACGGTCATCTTCAGTCCGCCGGCAGCGGATGAAGTGGCAAGCATCTCATCATATTCCAGGGTGTCTATGCCCATCTTTTGCTTCAGGTCGTCGATGGCTCCCTGAAGACCTACCCTCACGTCCCCCTGGAGGACGGAAGTAGGTGCCTGACCCTGGGCCCAAAAAACGGGCTTCTCGGTGTCAAGTCCGATGAACGCATTTACTACCGTTGTGGTGGAGCCGATCTCGGCTACCAAAACATCTACTTTCATACTTTTTTCCTTATAATCTGATACGAACTTGAAAGAAGATAAAAAGTAAGGGAACTTGTATCGCTAAAGGCACTTTGGGATACCGGTCCTTAGCGACAGCCAAGGGCATCACCCTTGGCTGAGCTTAGAACCGCTGTTGGGCTCCCAAGTAGCGGGAGCGGCCTTAGAGATACATCGTTCCCTTGGTATTTAGTCTTCTTTCAGATCTTCCGGACGGAATCCGTGAGGAACTTCTCCTCTTCTTCTCTGTCTCTCCTGAGCCAGGAAGGTTGCTACGTCGATTCCGTGAGAGTTACGTCCGAATCCCATGTCGATACCTGTCTTCAGAGCTTCCTCGGGGATTACCTGAGTTCCGCCTGCGCAGATGATGATCTTGTCTCTGATACCCTTTTCGATGGCCAGATCGTTGATCCTCTTCATGTTCTTGTAGTGGACGTTGTCGTGGGAAATGATGGTGGAAGCCAGGATGGCCTGAGCGTTCTCCTCGATGCATGCGTCTACGATCTTTTCCACCGGTACGGATGTTCCGAGGTATACGCACTCGATGCCCCACTTCTCGATGCCGCCGTGCTTGATGTTGATGATCTCACGCATTCCTACGGAGTGCTCGTCATCACCGACTGTTCCGCAGACGACCTTCATGTGTTCATGTCCCTCGAACTCTTCATAGAGTTCAGCGTCGCTCATTACGTAGGGCTCAGGCGGGATCTCCAGTGTGGTAAGGTCGATGTCGAAGTCTACCTTGCCCTTGATCTCGATCCTGGTTCCCTCTGCCGGCTGGAGAACTTCTGCGGAAATAACTTCCGGGTTCACCAGGCCAAGCTTCTTGGCCAGTTCTGTACCTGCTGCTTCAGCAACACGCTTCTCGCAGGGCAGGCAGAATACCAGCATGATCGTGCGGTCTCCGCACCACTCAACTTCGGGAGTGATGCACTTGCCGGTCCTGTATTTTGCGACAGCTTCAAGTCTCTTCTCTACGCAGTCCTCGGGGTCAAGCTCGTCGATGTAGACGATCTTGGAGTGATCCTCGAATGTGCAGCCGCCGATGAGGGCTGACGGGTTCTCGGGATCTCCGCCGTACTGCTCAACGTTGTTGTATCCATAGTGAGCGGTGACGGGAGCCATGTAGTCTTCGTCTCTCTTGAAGATGAAGCCTGCTCCGAATCCTCCGTCGATCTTACGGGCGATACCGTCGCCGTTTCTCTCGGGATATTCGCCGGAGTCTACGAAGAAGCCGTCCTGAACGGCGTTGAAGTATCCGCCGACTTCAAGGATCTCTTCTACGTAAAGGACTGCTCTTTCCTTGAGCTCTCTGGCCTTTTCTCTTAAAGGTCCGTCCTTCTTGAGCTCTACCATGTCCATGATGCCGTCCAGACCGATCAGTGTCTGCTTGGCTGTATCCGTGGCTTCAATGTTGAAGATGTGCCAGGGAACGTTACGTCCTTCGTCAGGAGTAATGGTGGACTGGATGTCTACGGAGGTCAGCTTGGAAATGAACATGTTCATTACGTGAGTTACTGTAGCCTCTGTGGTTGAGCTCTGTACATACTTGGTGTTCTGCTGTGCTCTCATCTTGTATCTGCCGCAGAAGTCACGAAGGGCTACTGCATAGGGCAGGTCGAGGTACATGCAGGGTGCCGGTGTTGCCGAAGGCGGTACCGTTGACAGCGAGATGAGATCCGGCGGAAGGCCGATCCTCTCGGAGAAGTATGAGTTGATGGCGTGCTGCACGATGAGCTCGGGCATTACCTTCCATGCGTCACGGGCTGTAGCGTTGGCGTTGTGAGCTCCGTCGATCTGGAGCATGTTGGCCCATGCCATGATCTTCTTGGATTCGCAGGCGTCTACGAAGGATCTTACCATGTTTACGTCTCTGTAAAGAACGTTGTACTGGGGGTCCTGGTGAGCGCCGTTGATGCCCTCTTCTGCGAACATGACGGCGATGTCAGGTCCTGCAACTCCGGAAATGTAGGAGTGATAGTTGATGGGACGGCCAACTTCGTCTTCGATCATGTCGATGGCCTTCCTCTGTGCCCTTACCTGCTTACGGGTAACGGGTACGCCGCCGATTCCCTGAGGAGTACCTTCCATGAGGCCGTCGATGTGGGACTGTCCCATGTGTCTGATTACCATCAGGTGGTCTGCGCCGTGCCATGCGGCCATTCTCATACGACGAACGTCGTCCTCGAATCTGCCGGATGCGATCTCGGTAGTGATTACCGGCATCGGCTGCGGGTCGATATTATCAAGGAACTTAGCCGGAGGAAGAGGAACGGAGTTCTTCAGGTCCTTGGAAAGTTCATGATATTCAAACTGATATCTGTGCTGGTTGGGGTCTTTCTCTCTCCATGTCCAGCCGCGGCGTCTGGGCTCATATTTGTCAAGGTCTTTGAGGAGCTCTACGACGTCAAGTTTCTCGTTGGGTTTCAATACTTGCATCTTACTTACCTCCCTTGAAAGCTGCCACGACCTTGTCCCATCCCTCGCCCTCAGCGAGCTTGATGGAAGCGTCACGGATCGAAATGTTCTCTAACTTCGATAACTTGTATACGCAGTGGCCTGCGCCCTTGCCCATGAGGCCGTGATCCATGCAGTGGTTCACGATCTTCTGGGTATCCAGTGAAGACACACCCATCCTCATGAGGACGGCACGCTCTACTGAAGGAGTGGTGTTCTCGTAGCCCAGCTTGAGCAGAGGCTCGTCCACCTGTCTGATCAGATCCCAGAATCTGTCATAGAGTTCCTGGTCCGTAAGATCCTTCAGATGCTGATGTCTTACTTCAAAATCGTCTTCTCTTTTCATCCTATATTTCTCCTTTATTAGTGGTCGCTTTTCATCTACTTCTTAAAAAGCATTTTGTAGGATGGAGCTTCCGCAGCGTCGGTTCTTAGCGATCCGCAAGCCGTCAGATCAATTCGTACTGCCTGTGGCAGTTCCCGTGCAAAAGTATGGGTGCGGGTCCGTATTTATACGGAGAAGCGACCATCCTTTTGCGCGGGTAGAGTCGCGGAGCGACTCGAATTGATCTGTCGATAAGCGAAGCGGTCGCTTAGAACCGCTACGCGAGGACTGAGCGCAAGCGGCTCCATCCTACAAAAGATGATTTTTAAAGTCCAAGAGTTTCCTTTACGAAAGCGATGTCGGTCTTTGTCTCGTCAGCCAGATACTGGAGGTCTTCCGGTGTAAGGTTCTCGAGAGCAACGCCCGCCTTCTGTACGGCCTTCTTGATCCTGGAACGTCTGAAGTGATCCAGGTCAGCCACTTTGTGCTTGATGTAGCTGGGGTCTTTCGGAAGTATGATGTTGACACCCGGCTTATCCTCTTCCTGAGGAATACCGAAGTGGATGTCGATGCCGTTCTCTCTTGCGAATGCAAGCTGCGGCTGGATGTGCTTGCCGGCTCCGGTGTACTCTGTCTCGGAAACTACGAGGATAGCGTCCTCGGGCATCTCCTGAGCCAGGGAGAAGGCAGCTGTAAGAGCTGTGTTGCCTGCAGGACCTCTCTCAAGTCCTTCCAGGTTGGCCAGCATCTCTGTCATGTACAGGAACTCGCCCTGAGTTACTGTGACGTACTTGTCCATGTAGCGGAGAGGTCTCGCTGCGGAACGGGGAACGTCGGAGTGGTCGGGGTCTGTAGCATAGGGAACGCCGAATCCGGTGTGTCCTGTGGTGCAGGACTTACGGTTGAAGTCGACGTCGGATGCCATTGAAAGTCCGCTGAGGTCGATGGATGCTGCATATACTTTGGTATCCTTGCAGCCGGCCTTAAGCAGTCCTCTTGCAGTACCTGTCAGCATTCCGCCGCCTGCGTTGGTGCAGACTACCAGGTCCGGATCTCTTCCCAGCTTCTCTCTGCACTGCATCGCGATCTCGTAGCCGAGAGTCTCGATACCGGAGATACCGAAGGGTGAGTAAAGGGAAGCGTTGAAGAATCCTGTGTCCTCAAGTACGGAAAGTGTGGTGTAGAAAAGCTCGGGTCCTACTGTGAGCTGGATAACTTCAGCTCCGAGAGCCTCGCACTTTCTGGCCTTCTCAACGATCTCAGGCTGGCCGATTCCCTTGGAATCATAGCACTCCTGAACGATGATGCACTCAAGTCCCTGCATTGCGGCCTGGGAAGCAACGGCTGCGCCGTAGTTTCCGGATGTTGCTGCTACAACGCCCTTGTAGCCAAGCTTCTTGGCGTGAGCGCATGCGCAGGCAGCACGTCTGTCCTTGAAGGAACCGGAAGCGTTGGCAGCTTCGTCCTTGACGAAGATCCTGGCGCCGTAACCCGGCTTAGCATATTTTCTTGCGAGAGCTGTGATGTTTCTCAGCTCGAGAAGCGGTGTGTTGCCAACTCCTGTTCTGGACTGGATCCTGTTGATCTCGTCCAGGGTGTAGTTGGTTGATTTCATAAGAGCTTCATAATCGAAGGCAACTGAGCCGGACTCGAAGGGTGTGTAGTCAAGTCCAAGGGCTTCCTTCATGATGTCGTTGCCTCTTGCCATCACGGAATCATAATCTTTTGGTAAATTCACTGCCATTATTTCTCACCTCCGTGAAGGATCTCTCTCAGCTGACGGTCGATCTCGATGATCTCGGGAACGAAGTCGCCATAGCTGTGAGTGTAATGAGGTCTCTCTTCGAAAAGAGTTCCCTTTTCAAGACGTCCTGCTGCTGTAAGAACTGTTACTTCGTCTCCGATCTCAGCGGCCTCGTCCTGTAAAAAACCTTTAGTCCACATCTGAAGGTCAGATGCCCTTGTATCGTCGGGAAGTTTTCCCGTACGCTGCTCGGATCTGAGTACGATGTTATGGATGCGGACCCAATCTCCTTTTTTAGCCATTTTTCTCTCCTTATTTGCTGACATGAGGCACGCCGATCGCCGCCGGCGTGCCCCATGAGTCATAAATCAAATTAAGCTCGTCTGATTATTTTACGATCTTCTTGTCTTCTGCGATGAAGTCTCTGAAGTCGCCCATGATAGCTCTGGGAATCGGAAGGTCGATCATTGTCTTGAGGCCGGGCTCAGCATTGATAACGAACGGGATCATGTTCACGCACATAGCGATTGTTCCAAGTCCTCCTTCGATCTCGGGAGAGTTCTTCATGTTTACGTTGGGAGTTCCCTTGATGATTACATAGTCACCGGTCTGGATGCCGACCTGCTCGGGCTCGATCTGCTGCGGGTGATCCATGTGTACGGGGATTCCGCCGGAGAGCTTAGCTTCTGCTGTCATGGCAACGCCTGCGCAGGAACCTGCTGCTGCGAATCCGTAGGGGGACTTTCTGTCAACGTCAGTTGTGATGGGGTTCATGTCCTGGGAGAACTCTTCAACCTTGAGTCCCATACCAGCAGCCATCATGCCAACGGACTCTGCGAATCCAACGTGGCCGGACATTGTGTGGTTAGCTTTCCTCTCAAGGAATTCCTCAACGGGGATGCCGATGCCCTGCTCATGCATTACGAGCGGTCCGAAGGGTGAAAGTGAGTTGACTCTTCTTGAAGTGATCTCTTCAACGTCTGTAAGTACGCCTGTCCAAACGAGAACCAGAAGGTCCATGATGTGGCCGGGGTTAACGCCTGTTCCAAGGATGGAAACGCCGTTTTCCTTAGCGATCTTGTCAAGTTCAGCTGCGAGGTCAGGATTCTGAGCTGCAGGGAATGCCATCTCTTCTGCGGAAGTGATGCAGTTGATCTTCTGCTCAAGGATAAACTTCATCTTGGGGAAAGCTTCCTTTGTGAAGGAGTCGGTGCAGAGAAGAACGATGTCAGCTGCGCCGGGCTTGATGATGGACTCGTCCTGGATGATGACGTCCGGTCTGTCGCCTCTCTCTGTCTTGATGTAGTCATACATGGAAGTTCCGATCTTCTTGTTTCTTCCAACGACGCCTACGATCTCAACGCCCTTCTTCCTGAGAAGCATGTCAGCCATTCCGCCGCCCATTGAGCCTAAACCCCAAATGATTACTTTTACATTTTCCATTACTTATTCCTCCTCATTTGATTGAAAACGATATACTTAACATCCCAAAGGGTGTAAGTTTTAATTACATTATTATATATCGCAAGTTTTATGCCATGCGGCTTTAAAAATAATGTATACATGAAAGGACGTTTTTTGTACTCCTACCACAAAAAACCCCGCCCGCAGCCCGATTCTTTGGCCAAATATACGAAAAACCGGCCTTTCTGCGGCCGGTCCCGTGGTCTCCGGGCCCAGCGCGTGCAAAATATTTTGCGATTTATATGCAAAGTATTTTGCACACAAGGCCCGGAATGCCCATGAATACTAGCGTATGTCGTACTTCCTCAGCTTGTGCTGGAGGGTCTGGCGCTTGATGGAAAGCGCCGCCGCGGCCTTGGAGATGTTGCCCTTGGCCCTGACCATCTCGTCTGCGATGATCTGCTTCTCCACAGAGCTCAGGTACTTGTCCAGGGGCATCGTCTGATCGTAGCGCGTGGTGGGTTCCTGCATAGGGACCACCTCCTCCGGCATGGAAAGATGCTTCTCCGTCAAAACGTGCTCGTTGTCCGCCATAGATACCGCCTGCTCAATGATATTCTCCAGTTCCCTGACGTTTCCGGGATAGTCGTAGGCCCTCAGCTTCTGGGCCGCGCCGTCGGAAAGCATCCAGACCTGCTTGTTGTATCGGCGGTTGTACTTGTCCAGAAACTTCTCCGAAAGGGGAACTATGTCGTCCACCCTCTCCCGGAGCGGCGGGATGGAAATGTTGATGACATTCAGTCTGTAGTACAGGTCCTTCCTCAGCAGCCCCTTTGCGATGAGTTCCTCGGGAGCCTCGTTTACGGTGGCGATGATCCTCACGTCGATGGGAATGTCCCGGGAGCCGCCTACCCGCCTGATGTAGGACTCCTGGAGGACACGGAGCAGCTTGGACTGCAGGTCATAGGGCATGGCCGAGATCTCGTCCAGCAAAAGCGTGCCGCCGCTGGCCTGCTCGAAAAGCCCCGCCCTGTCCACGGCTCCGGTGAAAGCGCCCTTGGCCGTTCCGAAGAGCAGGCCTTCCAGAAGGCTTTCGGGGATGGCCGCGCAGTTCTGGGCCAGGAAGGGCTTGCCCGCCCGTGACCCGTTGTTGTGTATGCTCTGGGCGATGAGCTCCTTGCCCGTTCCCGTCTCGCCGTAGATGAACACCGAAGCGTCGTTGATGGCGGCCTTGCGGGCACGCTTCACCACCTCCAGGAACCGCTCGTTCTCACCGTATATGTCGTCGAAGGTGTATTTCATGATCTCCCGGCCCCTGATGGGAGCGTGTTCCATCTTGCCCTCCTGGATCTCCAGCAGAGAGTCCGACACCCTTCTCAGGTCAGTGATGTTCTTGGACACCTCGATGGCTGCGACGGTCCTGCCGTCCACCATTACCGGGATGGTGGTGTTCTCCGTGGTTATCTCCTTGCCGTAGAGATTCTTGTAGGTCTGCTGGGCGTTCCTGGTGGCCTGGTCGCGGCTTAGGGCCCTGTAGATGGTACTTTCCCCCAGCTCGAAGTCCGGGAATGCCTCGTGGAACTTCTTTCCCAGCACATCCCTGACGTGGACCTTTTCCGTGCCGGCCATGGCCTTGTTGTAATGTATCCCCACGCCCTGGCTGTCAACGATGTATATCCCCTCGTCCAGGAGCTCTATGAGCTCGTCCACCAGAGCCTTGTATTCTTCTGCGTTCATAAAAATGCCCTCCGTACACATCGATTATATCACAGTGCATAATATTTTGCACCTGTTTTATGAGTCCGCCACGGGGTAAATATTTTGTTGTCTGTGCTCTGTTAATTCCCACTCTGCTATGGTAAAATATCCCAGTACGGGCAGGTTTTGCGCCGGGCTGGACCGGCCGCGGCACACCGCGCCCGAAGGAAGGAAAGTTTATGAGAATCAGAAGAGACAAAAACGATTTTGACGAGGACGAGGTCGTCCTCATCGCCGACGTGTCCGACTCGCTGGCGCACCCTCTCAGGGTGAAGATGCTCAAATACATAATGAAAGCCAACATGGAGCTCCGCGGGGTCTGCACCAAGGACCTGGTGGAGGAATTCGGCTACGCGCAGGCCACCGTATCCCAGCACATGAAGAAGCTGATCCAGTCGGGGCTTGTGGAGGTCAGGCACGAACATAAATTCAACTACTACTACGTGAACTTCGGGCTTTTCGTGCGCTACGCCGACCTGGCCAAGAAGTTCACCATGGAATAGAGGCGGCGCGACAGGCGGCGCGGCGCAACAGGCGGCATGAGTGACGTACGCAAAGGCTACATCTGCACACTGACCTACGGAGCAATGCTGGGGCTGATCGGGTTCTTCACCACCACCCTGGGGAACATGGGACTCACGTCGTTCCAGATCAACTTCGAGAGGTTCCTGGTGACCGTGATCTCCATAGGGATCTACCTGGCGGCAGTCCGCGGCAGGGAAGGCTTCAGGATCGACCTGAAGGGCTTCCTGATCTGCGCCTTCCTGGGGATCCTGGGAGACGTGATCATGGCCTACTGCTACGTGGAAGCCATAGCCAGCATCGGCATGGGTCTGGCGGCGGTCATACTGTACACCGCCCCGATCTTCAGCACCATACTGGCCCGGATCTTCCTTAAGACCCCCTTCAACCGGTACAAAGGCATCGCCCTGGTGCTGAACCTCCTGGGCTGCTTCCTGGCGGTGACCGGAGGCAAGGCCTCCCTGAGCGGTCTTCCCATGTACGGCATAGCGATCGGGTTCCTCTGCAGTTTTTTCTTCGCGGTGAACATTCTGGTAAGCCAGTTCGCCACCGACGGCAGAGACCCCATAACCGTATGCTTCTACACCTTCCTGGTGGGAGTCGTCTGCCTGCTCTTCATAGTGCAGCCCTGGTCTGCCGGCCCGGAGATCTGGGCGCCCCGCGTCCTCATGGTCAGCGTCCCCTACGGTCTCCTGGAGGGTGCCCTGGGATACGTGCTGTACTACACCGGCATCAAACTGGTCCGGGATCCCGCCAAAGTAAACGTTCTGAGTTCCATCGAAGTCGCCGTTGCGGCGATCTTCGGAATAATCGTATATAACGAGCCCCACAGCCTGTTAAGGTTCGTGGGCATGGCCCTTATCCTGGTCTCCATGTGGTTCGTGGGACGTACCCCGAAGGAGCCCAGGCTGGAAAGCCGGTAGTCATTGCTCAGATTAAGCACTTATCGCAGATTGGAGCAAAAAATGGACGAAAACATCAACAACACACCTAACCTTCTCCCAGGCAACTCTCCCAGGGAGATCGACAGCAAGCGGGCGATAGTCATACTTCTTGTCATCGTCCTGGTGGTTTCCGTGCTCTTCGGACTGTTTTTCGCATCGAAGGCCGACACGTACCAGACCACCATCGAGAGGCTGAATGAAAGCAGGAACACCGTGACACAGCTGATGGCATCCGCCACCGCAGCGTCGGCTCTCCTTACCCTCATCCCCGGCGACGTGGCCACTCCCATAGCAGAGAAGCTGGCCGACGTGGCAGGCGACTTCATAATCGTGCTCTGCGCCATCTACGCCGAGAAGTTCATGCTCACCATTCTGGGGGCACTGTCCTTCGTGGTGCTGATACCCGCAGGCTGCATTTCCAAGCTGCTGGCCATGTTCAGGAACAACGGCGGCTGGGGCAGGATCGGCACCAAACTCATCGCCACAGGCATCGCAGTAGCTCTGCTGGTCCCGGTCAGCGCATGGGTCTCCGACACCATCCGCGACAACTACGGATCCACCATAGATGCCACCATCCAGGCCGCTCAGGAAGCCACCGATGAAGTCCAGCAGGAGGCCGACTCATACGAGGGCGATTCCGCCACCGAAAAAAGCGGCAACTGGTTCCAGAACCTCTTCAACTCCGCCGAAGAAAAGCTGAACGGCGTGACCCAGAAGTTCCAGACGATCCTGAACAACATGATGGAGGCCTTCGCGGTGCTCATAGTCACCACCTGCATCATACCCATAGTCGTCCTGGTCATCTTCCTCTGGCTGGTGAAGACCGCCCTGAACGTGGACATGAACCTGAGACTTCCCATGCCCCGAAAGAGACTTTAGAACGCCGGACATACTAAGCCGCCAAAGTACACCTGATATTCCCGGAAGGAGCACCAGATGAAATACGAAGACATAGCCAAGAACAAAGAAGTTCTCGAATACTATAACCGGGCCTGCACGATCCTGGACACCCTGGGTTACACCGATCACTCCACAGCCCACACCACCCTGGTGGCAAAGAGGGCTGCGGACATACTGGAGGCTTTCGGCTACAGTCAGAAAGAGATCGAACTGGTAAAGATAGCCGGCTTCATGCATGATATCGGAAACGCCCTGAACAGGCATCATCACGCAGAGTACGGCGCCCTGCTGGCCAACGAGATCCTCAAGGAGACCGACCTTTCCGTCGAAGACCGCGTCCGCGTCGTCTCCGCCATCGCCAATCACGATGAATCCGACGGTGTCGCCGCCGATCCCGTCTCTGCGGCACTGATCATCGCAGACAAGACCGACGTGCGGAGGACCCGTGTGCGCCAGAAAGACCCCATGCAGTTCGACATCCATGACCGGGTGAACCACGCTGTCACCGACACCAGGCTCAGATGCGGCAAGGAGGAAAAGAGGATAACACTCTACCTCACCATCGACGAGAGCATCTGCACCATGTACGAATACTTTGACATATTCCTGGAACGCATGACCATGTGCTCCCACGCAGCCCGAGTCCTGGACTCCACCTTCTCACTCAAGGTGAACGGACAGAGAGTGCTGTAAGATATATATGTATAACAAAAGCCGGCGCTGGGATGCGCCGGCTTTTTTGTGTGCTGTGGGTGTGGGGGGTTCGGATGTCATTTTTTATCCGCGTAACTCCGATTATACTGTACGATCTGGATTTTTTGTAATAGTACAGTAAAAAATCTTCATTTTCCTTGGAAAAGCCTTGTTTTCAGCCTGTTTCCCTCAGTTTTCTCAAAGTAATTACTGTACATATAGAGAAAATCTATTTTGTACAGTAAAACACGGAACCTCCCTACTGTACGATTTTAATATTTTGAAATCATACAGTAATGCGGGTCGACACAATTCCAAGCCTAGCCTTTTGCCCCTCGCCCAACAACATAAAAACAGGCGCAGCCATGTGCTGCGCCTGTACATTCCATTATTTTCCTTTAGAACGGATTCTCCCCGGGATATCTCATGCCGGCGGGCTGATTGAAGCCGATTTCGGATACGGGCACGCCCAGAAGCTTGAAGACTTCGTAGATGGCTTTGCCGTGATGTCCGAAGGCCACCGCGCCGTGGTGCGGGAAGTGCTTTTCCAGGAGCACGTGGCGGTAGAATCTGCCCATCTCCGGGAAGGCGAAGACACCTGTGCCGCCGTAGGAGCGTGTTGCCACCGGAAGGACCTCTCCTTCAGCGATGTACGCGCTGATGCCGCCCTCAGCTGTGCCCTGGAGGCGGTAGAGCGTCACGTCGCCGGGAACAAGGTCGCCTTCCATGGTGCCCTTGGTCACCGTCAGCGGCAGGTTGCGGCTCATTATCCTCTGGTTGCACATGGTGCGGGTCTGGAGCCTACTGGAGCAGGTGTTTCCGCAGTGGAAGCACATTATCGTGTCTGACTGTTTGTAGTCGTACTTGCCCTTGATGGACTCCTCGTACATGTCGCGGGGGATGGAGTTGTTGATGTCAAGGATGGTGACAGCGTCACCGGAGATCACCTGGCCGATGTACTCGGAGATGGCTCCGTAGATGTCCACTTCGCAGCCTACGGGGATGCCGGAGCCCGCGATGCGGGAGTTCACGTAGCAGGGCACGAAGCCGAACTCGGACTGGAAGGCGGGCCAGCACTTGGTGGTGAGCACCACGTATTTGCGGGCACCCTTGTGCTGCTCAGCCCAGTCTCTTAAGGTCAGCTCATACTGGGCCAGCTTGGGCAGGATGTCCGGGATCAGGTTGCCTGCGCCAAGTTCTGCCGCCATGTCGGCAACTACGTCGCCGATCCTCGGATCGTCCGCGTGCTTAAGATATGAATCGTAAAGATCCATCTCAGAGTTTTCCTCAACTTCTACGCCCAGATCGAAGATCTGCTTGATGGGAGCGTTGCAGGTCAGGAAGTCATAGGGGCGGGGTCCGAAGGAGATGAGCTTCAGGTCCTTCAGGGCAACCAGTGCCTTGGCGATGGGTACGAATTCGTTGATCCTGTCTGCCAGTTCCTCCGCGGTTCCCACGGGGCGCTCCGGGATGTATGCTTTCACGCCTCTCATGTTCAGGTTGTAGCTTGCGCTCAAGAGGCCGCAGAGAGCGTCTCCTCTTCCGTCCAGCAGGTCCTGCTGTGACTCTTCAGCCGCCGCCACGTACATGGAGGGGCCTCCGAACTGCTTGGCGAGCATGGTCTCCGGGATCTCCGGGCCGAAGTTGCCCAGGAAAACGCACAGCGCGTTGCATCCGGCCTCCTTCACGTCCTCCAGAGCCTTCATCATGTCGATCTCGCTCTCGATGATGGTTGGACATACGTAGAGTTCGCTTGCGTCGTACTTGGAGGCGTAGGCCTTGGCCAGCGCTTCCCTCCTGGATTCTGACAGGGACGCCGGGAAGCAGTCGCGGGAAACGGTCACGAGGCCGATCTTGATCTGAGGTACATTGTTCATTCTATTTCTCCTTAATATTATATTCTCTTATTTTTTTGCGCAAAACATCTGCGCCGGGCGGTGCGTCACAGCCCGTCATCCTCCTTATTCCGTGCTGCCCCTGCCACCGCTTTTATCACAGCTATCACCACCACGATGACCGTGACGATCGCCAACAGTATGAAGGCCGTGAAAGTGATGGCCGGGAAGGGATGCCCCTCGCCGGATCCCGCCGGGTAGGCCGCTCCGTCGGCCGCCAGGGCCGCGATCAGTGCCAGCACATCCACCACCAGCATGATGGGGATGGCCAGCAGGCTCCTCCAGGGGGACTTTCTTTTCTTTTTTCCGTCGTCGACGTAATACTGCTTAGCCATGGTTTATCTCCTACAGACCGCACTCCTGCACTTCCTTCAGGGTGGGGTATGAGCTGATGGTGCCCCTCTTCTGCACACTCAGAGCGCAGAAAACGTTGGCGAAGGAGATGCACTCCTTAAGCTGTTCGTTGGTCAGGCTGTCCAGAGTGTCCGGGGTCATTCCCATCTCAGCCAGCTTGTAAAGGAAGGCTCCGATGGAACCGTCGCCGGCTCCGGTGGTATCCACCACCTCCACCTTTCTGGCAGGATCCTCGGCGTAGGCCGTCCTTGTGAAGGCCTTCATGCCCTTGTCGCCCATGGTGTAGAGCAAAACCTTCACGCCGCGGTCGAAGAACATCTGCTTGGCGATGTTCACGTTGGCGGAGGCTGTGATGAATTCAAGCTCATCATCGGAGACTTTGAGGATGTCGGTGCCGGGGATGAATTCCCAGATGGCTTTGCGAAGGGCCGCCAGGTCGTCCCAGAGGGTGAACCGAAGATTCGGGTCGAAGCTGATGATGGCTCCATTCTCCTTGGCGAGGTCGATGGCTCTCCTGTGGGCCTTCTTCATGGGGAAGTCCCCCAGAGAGACCGATCCGAACTGCAGTGCGAAGCAGTCCCTGAACCACTTGGGATCAACGTTTTCCGGCTGGAACAGCATGTCCGCGCCGGGCTTCCTGTAGAAGTCGAACTCTCGGCCGCCGTCGTATTTAAGAGATATGAATGCCAGAGATGTCTTGGCCTCTCTGGTGCGGCAGATCATACTGGTGTCGATGCCGTAGCCTCCGAAGGATTCCACGATCTTGTCGCCGAATGGATCGTCACCCACCTGGGTGATGACGCCCGCCGGGCCGCCCAGTCTGGCGTAGGCGCCGCTGACGTCCGCCGGAGCGCCGCTGGCATTGGGATAGAACGCCTCCACGTCCTTGATCGCATATGCTTTTTCACTTGGGGCCATATCTACGATGGCTTCACCAATAGATAACAGTCTTTTCATGAGGACCTCCTGTTCGGTCAAAAAATAGCTCCGCTATATTGTATCATAGCGGAGGTGTATTGTCCAAAGGTTGTTGCGGTAAAGCAGCGATCTTATTCCAGTCCCGGGATCAGCTTTTTCACCGCCTCGTTGAAGCCCTGGTCGCGGGTGCCTTCCGTGATCATGTCGGCCTCTTCCTTCACTGCATCCACGGCGTTCGCTACCGCCACCGCCGTGCCTGCCGCCCGAAGGAGTGGCAGGTCGTTGGTGTTGTCGCCGAAGGCCGCGATCTGGCTGCGTCTCACCTTGAGGTGCCTGGCCAGCATGCTCAGGGCGTAGCCCTTGTTGACGCCGGCGGGCATTATCTCAATGATGTATCTTTCGGACTGGGCCATGTAGATCCTGAACCCCAGTCTTTTGTTGAGTTCCTCCATGTGGCGGGGGACTTCCGCCGGATCGCAGGACACCAGGAGCTTGGGTGTTTTGAAGTATTCCACACCGAGGAGGTCGCCCACCTCTCTGTACTCTGCGTACCTGAGGTCCGGATCCGGGTGGATGTCGGTGCGGAGGTTTTCGACCATTATCACGCCCCGGTCGTAGCCCTGGACGTAAAGGTCCTCTTCATGGGCATATTCCACGATGGTGCGGAAGGTCTCCTCGTCCAGGTGATTCTCGTAGATCACCTGATCCTCTCCGTCACAGCCTGGGGCTATGATCAGTCCGCCGTTGTAGCAGATGGCATAGTAAGGCAAACCGATGGATGCTCCCACACCCTTCACGGAATTTATGGATCTGCCGGAGGAAAGGGCCAGCTTGACCCCGCGGGCCTCCGCGGCAGCCAGGAGCTTCCTGGTCTCGTCGGTGACCAGACCGTTTGCGTCCAGCATGGTATTGTCAAGGTCTGTTGCGATAAGTTTGATCATGGTTTTTCCTTTCGGACCGGGCCTCAGCCCATGGCCAGAGTTATCAGGTCGATGATCATAACGATGGCCATGATCACCAGAACTATGATGTAGAAGTAAATGATCATCTGACGGGTGCGCAGAGCGTTGGGCTTCCTGGGATGATGGAAGGCAAACATGGCTTCCGTGGGCACCGCGTCCTGGAGTTCCTTCAGGGGCTTATCCCAAAGGAGCATCACATCTGCGGGAGTCTTGCCCTCAAGGATGATGGCTTCCTGCATGTAATAGGCTCTCTCTGCAAATTCCATGTGACGGTCAAAGGCGGTGTACCATCTCTTCAAAAGACCGTAGGCCATCGCTCCTGCCGCCAGGATGATGGCGTGCATCAGGAGGGACACAGTATTTCCTGCTGTTCCGCCGAAGTTCAGTGTCAGGGTCGCTGCCGCCACCGCCAGGAAAATACTGGTGAAGGTGTAGATCTCTCCCTCTATGTGCCTGGCGTGTGCCAGGTTCTCTTTCATTATGTCCCCCAGGTAGGGCAGCATGCTGTCCTTGTCGGCATTGGCGTATTTCAGTCTGATTTCTTTCTCGTCCATGTTGCGGTCTCTCCTTGGATCATCTCTTTATCTTCGATACCTTGAGTCTGGATGTGGCGCGGGCCAGCTGGCGCTGGGCCTCGGCGTACACTCTTTTGCTCTTGTGGCGCACCATCTCTTCCCTGGCCTGCTCGGCTGCGCGCTCGGCGCGGTTCACGTCGATCTCGTCGGGGTACTCGGCGGCTCCCACCAGAACGGTGACTTCGCCGTCCTTGACGATCACCATGCCGTTGGAAACGAAGGCGTGCAGGTCTGCTTCGCCTTCCGGCCGGAAGGTGAGCTCACCGGGGATTATCCCTGCGATCATATTCATATGTTTTGCCTGGATCCCATACATGCCCTCGGTGGTGGGCACGATCAGGGATTCAGCCTGACCTTCGAAGAGGTCTCTCTGGGCGGCCAGGATGTGAAGTTCGAATGTGTTCATTGCTGCACGCGCATGTCTTGCGCACTATTTCAAAGTTTCTGCCTTCTTAACTGCATCGTCGATGGTACCAACGTTGTAGAAGGCCGCCTCGGGAAGGTCGTCCATCTCTCCCTCGATGATGGCCTTGAAGCCGCGGACCGTCTCGCTCAGGGGAACGTAAACTCCCTTGAGGCCGGTGAACTTCTCCGCCACAAAGGTGGGCTGGGCCAGGAATCTCTGGATCTTACGAGCACGCCACACGGTGAGCTTGTCCTCTTCGCCCAGTTCCTCCATACCCAGGATGGCAATGATGTCCTGGAGCTCCGAGTACTTCTGCAGGATCTCCTGGACCCTGCGTGCCACGTAGTAGTGTTCCTCCCCCACTATGTCCGCCTCCAGTATCCTGGAGTTGGATGCCAGCGGATCCACGGCGGGATAAAGTCCCTGCTCGGCGATCTTACGGCTCAGGGTGGTGGTAGCGTCCAGATGTGAGAATGTGGTGGCCGGGGCCGGGTCGGTCAGGTCGTCGGCAGGCACGTATACCGCCTGCACCGATGTGATGGACCCCGCCTTGGTGGAGGTGATCCTCTCCTGCAGGGCTCCCATCTCCTCTGCCAGCGTGGGCTGGTAGCCTACGGCTGAGGGCATACGGCCCAGAAGTGTGGATACTTCGGAACCCGCCTGCACGAATCTGAAAATATTATCTATGAAAAGGAGCACGTCCTTGTTCATTTCGTCTCTGAAATACTCCGCCATGGTGAGGCCTGAGAGTCCCACTCTCATCCTGACGCCGGGGGCCTCGTTCATCTGCCCGAAGACCATG
>JAEEOX010000155.1 GCA_016284485.1 Bacillota bacterium
CGAAGCTGAAGATGGACATGTAGTTCATGGCCACCGGAAGCGCGGTCCAGCTGCAGAACAGCAGGGCGCAGAGTGCTCCCGGTCCCAGCACATATGACATCATCTGCTGGGTGATCTGCTGTTTCCTGAGGTACACGTCCGCCAATGTGAAGAATATGGTGAAACCGCACAGGTGTATGGGCAGATAGTTGATCAGGTCCGCGCCGGCTATGACCAGTATCACGTCCTTCACTATCTCCCCGATGAACAGGAACCAGGCGATGGTCTTGCGGGTCTTCTCCCTGGTCCTCTCGCCTGCTCTCACATAGAAGGCAATGACGATTATGGCTGCCACTGCCAGGCACAGGAGCCATATAAGGTGTCCCCTGGAGTAGAGGTCGAAGCCTATGTTCAGGCGCTCCTCCTCCACCTTTTCGGTATAGTACCAGAAATACTTAAAATCCATTTTCCCTTTTGTATCCTTTCCAAAAGTACCAAATGCGCACAATTAGACAATTTATTATATCACCAGCGCGGTGTTAATACAAACACCAAATAAGGCAGTTCCCCCTGTCTCACCGGAGGTTTCCGCAGCGCCGGTACTTAGCGACCGCCAGGCAGAGCAAAAGATCCGAATGCCGCCAGGCATTGCAGACATGAAAACACCGGCTGCGGAGGCAAATTCATTTGCCGACACGGTCGGTGTTTTTGTGGCTGTAAGGTACGCAGTACCTCGGATGTTTTGCTCCTGAAGCGTAGGCGGTCGCATAGAACCGCTGCGCGAGGACTGAGCGAGAGCGGCCTCCGGTGAGATATGCGGGAGCTGCCCCTCTTGGCATGAAAAAAGAGCAGCCGTCGGCTGCTCTTTTCTGTAAGCTATTAATTACTCGATGATCTCGGTAACAACGCCGGATCCTACTGTTCTTCCGCCTTCACGAATAGCGAATCTAAGTCCTTCTTCGATAGCGATCGGTGTGATCAGGGATACTTCCATTACTACGTTGTCTCCGGGCATGCACATCTCTGTGCCTGCGGGAAGCTGAAGATCTCCGGTTACGTCTGTTGTTCTGAAGTAGAACTGCGGTCTGTAGCCGTTGAAGAACGGTGTGTGTCTTCCGCCCTCTTCCTTCTTAAGGACGTATACCTGTCCCTTGAAGTGTGTGTGCGGGTGGATCGTGCCGGGCTTGCAGAGTACCTGTCCTCTTTCGATGTCTGTTCTCTGTACGCCTCTAAGCAGTGCGCCGATGTTGTCTCCTGTCTCTGCTTCGTCGAGGAGCTTTCTGAACATCTCTACGCCTGTTACTACGACCTTACGTCTCTCTTCTGTCAGTCCGATGATCTCTACTTCGTCGCCGACCTTAAGGGTTCCTCTCTCAACTCTTCCTGTTGCTACTGTTCCTCTTCCTGTGATGGAGAAGATGTCCTCGATGGGCATAAGGAAAGGCTTGTCGTTGGCTCTCTGCGGTTCGGGAATGTATGCATCTACTGCTTCCATGAGCTCGATGATCCTGTCTCCCCACTCCCCTGTGGAGTCCTCAAGGGCCTTAAGTGCGGATCCTCTGATGATCGGTGTGTCGTCGCCGGGGAATTCATACTGGTCAAGAAGCTCTCTGACTTCCATCTCTACCAGGTCAAGAAGTTCTTCGTCGTCTACCATGTCGCACTTGTTAAGGAATACGATGATGTAGGGTACTCCTACCTGTCTGGACAGAAGGATGTGCTCTCTTGTCTGGGGCATCGGTCCGTCTGTTGCTGCTACTACCAGGATGGCTCCGTCCATCTGAGCTGCTCCTGTGATCATGTTCTTTACATAGTCAGCGTGGCCCGGGCAGTCAACGTGAGCATAGTGTCTGTTCGGTGTCTCATACTCAACGTGTGCTGTGGAGATGGTGATTCCTCTTTCTCTCTCTTCAGGTGCCTTGTCGATAGCGTCGAATGCTACGAACTCGCCGAGACCGTATCTCTCGTGAAGAGTCTTTGTGATAGCGGCTGTAAGTGTGGTCTTACCATGGTCAACGTGACCGATGGTTCCGATGTTGATATGCGGTTTAGTTCTCTCAAACTTCTGCTTTGCCATTTTTAGTGTCTCCTTGTTTGATTACTTGTTGATCTTTTCAATTAAGTTCTCAGGCAGCCTGTCGAAATGATCCATCTGCATTACGTACACGCCTCTGCCCTGTGTTTTGGACCTGAGGTCTGTAGCGTAACCGAACATTTCGGACAGAGGTACATATCCTCTGACTATGGCTGCGCCGTTCAGCATATCCGTACCTTCGATCCTTCCTCTTCTCTGGGAAATATCGCCGATAACGTCGCCCATGTAATCTTCCGGTACCGTCACTTCTACCTTGAAGATGGGTTCCAGAAGGACCGGACTTGCCTTTTTGGATGCTTCTCTGAATGCCATCGAAGCTGCGATCTTGAAGGCCATATCTGAGGAGTCGACCTCATGATATGATCCGTCGATCAGTTCTACGCCGCAGTCCACCACCTGATATCCGGCGATGGGACCGTTGCCCATGGCTTCCACGATTCCTTCCTCGATCTTCGGGATGTATTCCTTGGGAATGACACCGCCGACGATGGAGTTTTTGAACTCGAATCCGGAACCCGGCTCTCTGGGATACAGTCTGATCTTGACGTGGCCGTACTGACCGTGTCCGCCTGTCTGCTTGACGTATTTGTTGTCGACTTCCACCTCTCTGGTGATGGTCTCCTTGTAGGATACCTGGGGCTTGCCCACGTTGGCCTCTACCTTGAACTCACGGAGAAGTCTGTCGACGATGATCTCCAGGTGGAGTTCTCCCATACCTGCGATGATCGTCTGACCTGTCTCGGGGTTGGTGTAGGTCTTGAATGTGGGGTCCTCTTCAGCCAGCTTAGCCAGCGCGATACCCATCTTTTCCTGACCGGCTTTGGTCTTGGGCTCGATGGCTATCTCGATTACCGGCTCGGGGAATTCCATGGATTCCAGGATGATCTCATGCTTCTCGTCGCAGAGCGTGTCGCCTGTGGTGGTCTCCTTGAGCCCAACTGCAGCGGCGATATCGCCGGAGTAGACCTTCTCGATCTCCTCACGCTTGTTGGCGTGCATCTGAAGGATACGACCGATACGTTCCTTCTTGCCCTTTGATGAGTTATAGACGTAAGAGCCTGCATCCAGCGTTCCGGAGTAAACTCTGAAATACGCCAGTTTGCCGACGAAGGGGTCAGCTACGATCTTGAACGCGAGAGCGGAAAGCGGACCGTTGTCATCAGACACTCTGTCTTCTTCCTCTCCGGTATCCGGATTCACGCCTCTGATGGGCGGGATGTCCAGAGGAGAGGGCATGTAGTCGATGACTCCGTCCAGCATCATCTGAACGCCCTTGTTCTTGTAAGCTGAACCGCAGAACATGGGGACCATGCGGTTGGCGATGGTCTCTTTCCTGATCTGTGTCTTGATCTCTTCCACGGTAAGCTCTTCGCCTTCCAGGAACTTCATCATGAGATCCTCATCGGTCTCAGCCACAGACTCAAGGAGCTTGTCACGCCATTCCTGAGCCAGGTCCTTCATGTCATCCGGGATATCCACTATATCGAATACCTTGCCCAGTTCGTCCTCATAGATCTCGGCTTTCATGGTGATCAGGTCAATGATCCCGATGAAAGTCTCTTCTTTACCTATGGGGAGCTGGACCGGCACTGCGTTGGCCTTGAGCCTGTCGCGTACCATGTTGTAGACTCTGAAGAAGTCTGCGCCCATGATGTCCATCTTGTTGACGAAGATCATTCTGGGAACGCCGTACTTTTCAGCCTGTCTCCAAACTGTCTCGGACTGAGGCTCAACACCGCCCTTGGCGCAAAGCACTGTGACTGCGCCGTCGAGAACTCTGAGAGATCTCTCGACTTCAACGGTGAAGTCCACGTGGCCCGGGGTATCGATAATGTTGATCCTTGTATCTTTCCATTGGGCAGTCGTGGCGGCAGAAGTAATGGTGATTCCTCTCTCCTGCTCCTGGACCATCCAGTCCATTACGGCAGCACCGTCGTGGGTCTCACCGATCTTGTGAGTACGTCCGGTGTAGAAGAGGATCCTCTCTGTCGTCGTGGTCTTACCGGCGTCAATGTGAGCCATGATGCCGATATTCCTTGTCTTTTCTAATGGAAACTTCCTTGCCATGATCTTCTACCTACCATCTGAAGTGAGCAAAAGCCTTGTTGGCTTCAGCCATCTTGTGGGTATCTTCTTTCTTCTTTACAGATGCACCTGTGTTGTTGGCTGCATCCATAAGTTCCTTGGCAAGTCTGTCTGCCATTGTTCTCTCGCCTCTAAGTCTTGTGTACTTAGTAAGCCATCTAAGGCCGAGAGTCTGTCTTCTCTCAGGTCTTACTTCTACGGGAACCTGGTAGTTGGCACCACCGATTCTCTTTGCTTTTACTTCCAACACAGGCATAATGTTGTTCATTGCCTTGTTGAATACTTCCAGGGGCTCCT
>JAEEOX010000156.1 GCA_016284485.1 Bacillota bacterium
GGCGATTATCCTGTAGAAGTCCAGCCCGTCAGCGCCGCCTGACAGGGCGGTCCTTGGCTCGTGGTCTCTGACCTCTTCATCCAGTGTTTCTATCTCTGCGTCGCTGATGTAGGGCGGGTTGCAGAGTATCATGTGGAAGGTCCGGCCTTCCAGGCATGTGAACATGTCGGATTTCAGGATCTCCGCCTCGCATCCGTTCAGTTCAGCGTTGACTCCTGCGGTCTCCAACGCCTCGGCGCTGATGTCGGAGAGGGTGACCTCCGCCTCGGGGAAAAGTTTCTTTACGGCGATTCCGATGGCGCCTGACCCGGTGCAGATGTCCAGGATCCCGGGAGCGGCTGCTTCGTCCTTCCCGTACTCCGACCTGAGTATCTCAAGGGCCTCTTCAACCAAAAGTTCCGTCTCCGGTCTGGGGATCAAAACAGACGGGCCCACCCTGAAGGTCAGCCCCATGAAGCCCTGCTCGCCTGTGATGTGCTGGAGAGGCTCTCCGGCTGCGCGCCTCCGGATCAGCTCCATGTAAGCTTCGTATGTCCCGGAGCTCACCTCCTCCCTCTGGCTCATGAGGAGCCCCGCGTTATCCAGTCCGGTAACGTACATGAAGAGAGCTCTCGAGTCAAAGCGCACGTTGGCTCTGCCTGCCTCCGCCAGGATATTCTCACCTTTTGACATGAGATCTTTTGCGATCATATCTCTGCTCCCTCAGCGTTGAAATATGTGACCTCTCCGTCGATGGGCTCGCCGTTAAGGTTGCAGAAACCCTCGAAGTACACTCCCTTGGGAAGGATCACCGTGACTCCCTGGGCCCTGGCGTCCTCGTCTGGAAGCACAGCCTTGACGGAGGCGATGGCCACCTCAAGCTGTTTTTCGTCGGGTTCCCGGGTGGTCAGCTTCTGGAGGTAGATCCCGGGAAGGCTGAGAAATTCGACTATGCGGTTCTGGGATCTGCCCGCCCACTTGAGAAGTTCGTAGGAGATCCCTGCGATAAGAGGCAGTGCCAGAAGTCTCAGGCCGATCCTCATCCACACGTTGGGCCAGCCCATGAAAACATGGACGATGATGGCCACGATCATTACGAACATGAGGAAAGAGGTGCCGCACCTGGGATGCAGGCGATAGAAAGTCTGGGCGTTCTCCGGGGTCAGGGGCAGTCCGTTCTCGTAGCAGTGGATGGTCTTGTGCTCGGCTCCGTGGTACTTGAAGACGGTGTTGATGTCCTCCAGTTTGGGGATCAGCGCGATGTAGCCGATGAAAAGAGCGATCCTCACCAGTCCCTCCACGATGTTCAGCAGGATCACCGAGTCAGTGACTTTCTTAAGGATGCCCACGATGGCGGTGGGGAGCAACATGAATACGCCGATGGCCAGAGCCAGGGCCAGCACCACGGAGAGTGCCATGGTGGCGTTCCAGGCTTTTTCCTTGCCCAGTTTTTTCTCAAGCCAGCCCTCGCCCTCCTCCTGGCCGTACTGCTCGGGGGCGTACTTTTCCAGCACGTCCGCGGAGTACATGATGGTCCTGGTTCCCACCACCAGGGAGGCGATGAAGGTCACCACGCCTCTGACCAGAGGTATTTTGCTCCACTTGCCCATGGAAAGGGTGGGCTGGGTCTTCATATGTATCCTGCCGTCGGGAAGGCGTACGGCGATGGCGGTCTTCTCGGGGCCGCGCATCATGATGCCTTCCATTATGGCCTGTCCGCCGATGGATGTGGGGCAGGCGTCTTTCAAAAAGATTCTGTTGAAATCCATTAATCCACAAATACCTTTCTGATTATGTTGATGAAATCCTTGTTGCTCCTGGTGTGCTGCAAGGTGTCGATTATCTCCTCAGTGACCTGGGCCTCGGGCTTGCTGGAAAGTGCTTTGCGCATGGCCCAGACGGCCTCCAGTTCCTCCTGGCTCATGAGCAGGTCCTCACGCCTGGTGCCCGAGCGGTTCAGGCTGATGGCCGGGAAGATCCTCAGTTCTGAAAGTTTCCTGTCCAGATGAAGCTCCATGTTGCCGGTGCCCTTGAATTCCTCGTAGATCACGTCGTCCATGCGGGAGCCGGTCTCGATGAGGGCGGTGGCCAGTATGGTGATGGATCCGCCTTCCTCCATGTTCCTGGCGGAACCGAAAAACTTCTTGGGCTTGTACAGGGCGCCCGGGTCAATGCCGCCCGAAAGGGTCCGCCCTGAGTTGGGCACCACCAGGTTGTAGGCTCTGGCAAGGCGGGTTATGGAGTCCAGGAGCACCACCACGTCTTTTTTGTGCTCCACCAGACGGCGGGCGCGCTCCAGCACCATCTCCGCCACCTTCACGTGGTGTTCAGGCATCTCGTCGAAGGTGGAGTAGATGACCTCGCCGGACCTGAGGCTCCTCTTCATGTCGGTGACTTCCTCGGGGCGCTCGTCCACCAGGAGCACGATGAGCTCAGTCTCGGGATAATTCTCCTCGATGGCGTGGGCGATCTTTTTGAGGAGCACGGTCTTGCCGGCCTTGGGCGGCGCCACGATCAGGCCTCTCTGACCCTTGCCGATGGGGGCGATCAGATCGATGAGCCTGGTGCTGAGCTCCCGACCCTCGGTCTCCAGCTTCAGCCTCTCATGGGGGAACACCGGGGTCAGCTCGTCGAACCTGGGCCTTCTGATGGCGGCCCCCGGCTCCTCGCCGTTCACCGTGTTCACGTACAGCAGCGCGCCGAAGCGCTCTCCATCGTGGGGCAGCCTGGTTATGCAGTTTATCTTGTCGCCCGTCTTCAGGTTGAACCTGCGGATCTGCACGGGGGACACATATATATCTTTATCTGAAGTCAGGAAGTTATCGAAGCGCAAAAAACCGAAGCTGTTCTCTTCCTGGATGTCCAGGATGCCTTCCACCACGGGGCGCTCCTGCTGGGGACGCTGGGGCGCGGTGGCG
>JAEEOX010000157.1 GCA_016284485.1 Bacillota bacterium
CTTTGATCGTGCAAAAGGCGGCCCCGCGTCCAACGCGGAGCCGCCTTACACAAAACACCCTGCCGGCATATGCGGCAGGATGTTTACACATTCCTATTTATTCCAGATTCCCTGTATATAGCCTGTAGTACTTGCCCTTCTTCTCCATGAGTTCCTCATGGTTTCCTCTCTCGATGATCCGGCCGTTTTCCATGACCATGATCACGTCGGCGTTCCTGACAGTGGATAGCCTGTGGGCGATGACGAATACTGTCCTGCCCTCCATAAGGTTGTCCATTCCTCTCTGGACGATGGCCTCGGTCCTGGTATCGATGGACGATGTGGCCTCATCCAGGATCATGACGGGTGGATCGGCAACTGCCGCTCTTGCAATGGACAGAAGCTGCCTCTGGCCCTGAGAGAGCCCAGAGCCGTCACCTTCCAGCATGGTATCGTAGCCCTTGGGCAGCATGTTGATAAAGCTGTCCGCATTCACAATCTTCGCGGCCTCCATGCACTCCTCATCGGTGGCGTCCAGGTTGCCGTAGCGGATGTTTTCCATTACGGTACCGGTGAAAAGGTTCACGTCCTGGAGCACCATACCCAGCGACCTTCTGAGGTCAGCCTTTCTGATGCGGTTGATGGGTATGTTGTCGTAGAGCACCTTGCCGTCATCTATGTCGTAGAATCGGTTGATCAGATTGGTGATGGTGGTCTTGCCGGCGCCTGTGGTTCCCACAAGGGCGATCTTCTGGCCCGGTCTCGCGAAAATATCTATGTCGTAGAGCACCTGCTTGCCTTCCACATAGCTGAAGTCCACCTTGTCAAGGACGATGTCACCTTGAAGTCTGATGAGCTTGTCTCCGTCCTTCCAGGCCCACATCTCTGTCCTTCTGTCGGTCTCCACCAGCCGGCCGTCCTTTTCCTCCACTCTGACCAGTGTCACGTCTCCCTCGTCCGTCTCCGGCTTTTCGTCCAGGAGTTTGAATATCCTGCCGGCTCCGGCCATGGCCATGACCACGGAGTTCAGCTGCTGTGACACCTGGGTTATGGGGTTCATGAAGTTCCTGGAAAGGATCAGGAAGCTGGCTATGGTCCCCATGGTAAGGGTGGGTTCACCTCCCACGGATATGTTGTGGAAGCCCGCTATGCCCAGTGCGCCTCCGATCAGCGCGATCAGCACGTAGAGAATGTTGCCCAGGTTGCCCATGAAAGGCATGACCAGCATGGAGAGAGCGTTAGCTTTGGACATATTCAGCCTGAGCTCCTCGTTCTTTTCGTAGAAGGCCTCTTTGGCCTTTTGCTCGTGGCAAAATACTTTGACCACCTTTTCGCCGTTGATCATCTCCTCGATGTAGCCGTTGAGGGCGCCCAGGGAAGCCTGCTGCTTCATGAAATATCCGCCGGACTTGCCCGCTATGGTCTTTGCCATGAACAGCGCGAAGAACGTGAAGGCTACAGTCACCAGCGTAAGCCATACGCTGAGATGCATCATTGAACAGAATACCGCGACCATGCTTATCACTGAGCTGAAAAGCTGGGGCAGCGTCTGTGACAGCATCTGTCTCAGGGTATCCGCGTCATTGGTGAAGTGGGACATCACATTGCCGTGGGAATTCCTGTCGAAATATCCGATGGGCAGGGTCTGGAGGTGCGAGAACATCTCATCCCTTATATCCCTCAGCGTGGCCTGGGAAACTATTCCCATGGTCCGGTTCGCAAAAAATATGCTTATGACGCCTGCCATGTAGATGCAGGCCATGAAGGCCAGCGCCCTGAACATGGGCTCGAAATCGGGAGCGGCCTGTCCCACAAGGGGAACGATGTATCTGTCGATCAGTGTCTGCAGGAAAAGTGACGATGCCACGCTTGCCAGTGCGTTCACCAGGATGCAGATGAACACCAGGATTATCCTGATCTTGTAGGGCTTCAGGTACGACATGATCCTGGTGAGAGTCCCCTTGTCAAGGGTCTTGATGGCGCCCTTCTGGAGAAGCATCCTGCCTCCCCTGCCCGGCCCGCCCATGGGCCTGGATTCGGTCTGTTTAGCCATCAGTTCTCACCTCCTTCCACGTCGAGGTCCACCCCGGAGTTCTCGTTCTGGATCTCGTAGATCTCGCGGTAGATGTCGCTCTTCTCAAGGAGTTCCTCGTGGGTGCCGGTGGACACTATCTTTCCGCCGTCCATGACCACGATGAGGTCGGAGTCCATGACTGAGGATATCCTCTGGGCTATGATCAGTCTGGTGACCTCCGGCATCTCCCTGGAGAAGCCTTCCCTGATCATCCTGTCGGTCTTCACATCCACAGCGGATGTGGAGTCGTCCATGATGATGACCCTGGGTCTTTTGAGGAGGGCACGGGCGATGCAGAGCCTCTGCCTCTGGCCTCCGGATATGTTGGTACCGCCCTGGTCCAGGACCGTGTCGATCCCATCGGGCAGCTTGTTTACGAATTCATCTGAGCAGGAGACCTTGAGGGCGTGTCTGATCTCCTCCTCTGTGGCGTTTTCATTGCCCCAGAGCAGGTTTTCCCTGATGGTGCCGCTGAAGAGCACGTTCTTCTGGAGCACCATTGCCACCTGATCTCTGAGAGCCGTCAGGCTGTAGTCCCTGACGTCCACTCCGCCCACCTTTACTGAGCCGGAGCTTACGTCATAAAGTCTTGGGATGAGCTGTACCAGAGTGGATTTGGATGAACCCGTGCCTCCCAGGATGCCAACTGTCTGGCCTGACTTGATGTGGAGATCCACGGAGTCCAGGGCAAGCCTGCCCACGTTGCTCTCCCCTTCCGTCAGCAGCGCATCCTCGTCCTTGTGGGAATAGCTGAAGGATACGTTGTCAAAGTCCACCGAACCGTCTTTGACTTCCATGACCGGGTCCTCCGGATCGTTGATGCCGCTGGTCTCATCCAGTATGGCCACGATCCTGGCGCCTGACTCCCTGGCCATGGTGAGCTGCAGGAAGATCATGGAAAGCATCATGAGGCTCATTAAGATCTGGGTGGTATAGGTAACCATGCTCATGAGCTCTCCGGTGGTGAGGCCGAAAGCCGCATCGTTGCCGGATGCCACGATCATCCTTCCTCCGAACCAGCAGAGGAGGATCATTATGGTGTAGCTGGTGAACTGAACGATGGGTGCCATCCATGCCATCCTCTTCTCTGCCTTTGAGAAAAGCTGGAATATGGTTCCGGATGATGTCCCGAACTTTTCTATCTCGTAGTCCTGTCTGTTGAATGACTTGACTACTCTTATGCCTCTCACGCTCTCCTGGACAACGCCGTTCATCTCGTCATATTTTTTGAATACTTTTTTGAAGATGGGATGGACGCTGATCATGAGGAGGGCTACGCCTATGGCCAGCATAGGCAGCGCTACCAGGAACACCTTGGACAGATCGCGGTTCACTCTGTAGGCCGCGATCAGAGCCAATATCAGCATGGACGGGGCTCTGGCGCTTATCCTTATGATCATCTGATAGGCCTGCTGGACGTTGGTGACATCCGTGGTGAGCCTGGTTACGATGGAAGGCGTGGAGAACTTGTCGATGGACTGGAAGTCGTACTCCTGCACCTTTTCGAACATGGCCCGCCTCAGGTTGGAGGCGAATCCGGATGACGCAAAAGGCGCGGTTATGCCCGCCGCCACTCCGAAGGCAAGTGAAACCATGGCGGCTCCTATGAGGAACAGCCCGTACTTGGCCACGGCATTCATGTTGGAGCCGTAGATGCCTTCGTCTATGAGATCCGCCATAACGTATGGGATGTAGATCTCTATGAAGGATTCGATCACCACCAGAAGCGGGGTCACTATGGAAAGCAGCCTGTAGCCTCTGGAGTATTTAATCAGTTTTTTTACCAAATCATGACCTCTCGATCAAACTATAATATAGACGATATATTATACCACAAAAATCTCTGATATACGAACAGTTTATTCCATGGATGTTTTGCGCAAAAAACAAAACGGCCGCCGGGAGCATTTGCTCCTCAGCGGCCGGATCTGGATGATCTTTAACGCCCTAACCAGATCAGCAGAAGGATCACAATGACGAAGACTGCCGCAAAGATTCCGAAAGCGACCAGATATGCGGTTATGGTACCGCCTATCATCGCCCTTCTCTCAGCCCTGTCCACCTGGACCGGACCTCTGTTTACGGGGCGCTCTTCGGTCTTGTCGGTCTTGTCGCCGCCCTTCCGGCCCATGAGAAATCCCAGGTCCGGGATCAGCAGCGGCTGCTGATGAATGTCGCTCATATCGGCGACAGTCATTCCATCATCTTCAAAATCGTTCCTCTTTGCCATTACTGGTTTGCCTCTTCTGTTACAGGGGGCTCAGGCTTGGTGGCCTCTACAGCGGCCTTCACCTCGTCGTAGAGGTGGCATACCACGAAGTGGCCCGGTTCGATCTCCTTCTGCTCGGGAACCTGCGTCTTGCAGATCTCCATGCACTGAGAACATCTGGTGTGGAACTTGCAGCCTGCCGGCGGATTTGCCGGTGAAGGAATGCTTCCTTCCAGGATGATCCTCTTCATCTTCGTGGTCGGGTCGGGTACAGGAATAGCTGAGAACAGCGCCTTGGTGTACGGGTGAAGCGGATTTCCGAAGATATCAGCTGTCTCGCCGTACTCTACAAGGTTTCCGAGGTACATGACTCCGACTGTGTCAGAGATGTGCTCTACGACTGAAAGGTCGTGGGAGATGAACAGGTATGTCAGACCGTGGTTGTCCTGAAGGTCGTTCAGGAGGTTGATGATCTGAGCCTGAATGGATACGTCCAGAGCGGATACGGGCTCATCGCAGACGATGAACTCCGGATTGAGTGCAAGGGCTCTGGCTATGCAGATCCTCTGTCTCTGTCCGCCTGAGAACTCGTGAGGATAACGGTCTTTGTGGAAAGGCTGCAGTCCGCACTCGTCCATTACTCTGTCGACGTAATCGTCGAACTCATTCTTGGGTACCAGGTTGTGCTCTCTTACGGCTTCTCCGATGATCTCGCCTACAGGCATTCTCGGTGAAAGTGATGAGAACGGGTCCTGGAAGATTATCTGCATCTCCGTTCTGGCGTCATGCATCTCCTTGGTAGTCATGTCATAGACTTCCTTACCGTTGAAGAGCACCTGTCCGCTGGGTTTGTCGGGATACAGTCTGAGTATGGTTCTTCCTGTTGTGGTCTTTCCGCATCCGGACTCTCCTACGAGTCCCATGGTGGTTCCACGCTTCAGGTTGAATGTTACTCCGTCAACTGCCTTAACATATCCTACGACCTTCTGGATTACTCCGTCCTTGATGGGGAAGTACTTCTTCAGGGAGTTTACCTGAAGGATGTACTGAGGATCATATGTTATGGGAGTGAATTCGTTTACGATGTCAAGTGCTTTGTTCTTACTCATCTTTTCCACTCCCTTCCAGTGATAATATGCCAAGCTTCGAAAGGTCTACCTCGGGAGCGTCAACACCCTCATGGAAACGGTAGCAGGATACGAAGTGTGTATCCGAGAGCTGTACCATTGCAGGATATTCTCCGTCGCAGATCTTACCGCAGCGCATCTCGCAGCGGTCTCTGAAGTAGCAGTAGTTAGGCATGTTGATTGGGTTAGGCACCTTGCCCGGGATGGAGTAGAGTTTCTCAACTTTCCTTCCTACTACAGGCTTTGACGCCATGAGGCCAATGGTATAGGGATGTGCCGGGTGAAGGAAGATCTCCTCCGCCAGACCTTTCTCAACGATACGTCCGGAATACATTACTACAACGTAGTCCGCCATCTCAGCGATAACGCCCAGGTCGTGGGTGATGATCATGATGGAGGCGTTGATCTTATCCTTAAGACCTCTGAAAAGGTCAAGGATCTGCGCCTGAATGGTAACGTCGAGAGCTGTGGTGGGCTCATCGGCTATGACCAGCTTCGGGTTGCAGGCAAGAGCCATGGCTATCATGACACGCTGCCTCATACCTCCGGACAGCTCGTGGGGATACATTGAGTATACGCCCTCGGCATTGGCTATTCCTACCATGTCCAGAAGCTCTATGGTCCTCTGTTTGATGTCTTCAGCAGTCCTGCCCTTTCCGTCGTGAAGTTCGATTACTTCGTCGACCTGAGCTCCGATACGGAATACGGGATTAAGGCTGGTCATGGGCTCCTGGAACACCATGGAGACATAGTTGCCTCTGATGCTTTCCATAGCCGAAATGGGTGCCTTTGTGATCTCGTAAGCCTTGTCGCCCAGATTGAGACGGATGTTGCCGCTTACTACCTGACCCTGAGGTCTCTGGAGAAGCTGCATTACTGAAAGGCTTGTTACGGACTTGCCGCATCCGGACTCTCCTACGACTCCCACGGTCTTGCCGCGGGGAACGTTGAAGGATACGCCGTCAACGGCCTTTGAAGTTCCTACGTCTGTGAAGAAGTAGGTGTGGAGATCGTCGATCTCAAGAACGTTATTAGGATCCTGCATCTCGGTGAGATACTCTTCCTCGGGTACGTTCTTTCTCTTGAATCTCTTTTCGTACTGATCGGTTATCTTCTTGTTCTCTCTGGAGATCCTGCGGGATTCTTTAGCGGAAAGATAGCCTAAAGTCTGTTTTTTATCTTTTGCCATATCTTTCCCTCCTTAACGCTTCATCTTCGGGTCGAAGGCGTCTCTCAGACCGTCACCGACGATGTTGAATGCCAGTACGGTGAGCAGAAGCAGAACGCCTGCGGGGATCCAAATGAACCAGTAGTTAGTAAGCACGAAGGTATCGTTAACGTCATTGATGATGTTACCCCAGGAAGCGAAGGGGAATCTTACTCCCAGTCCCAGGAACGAAAGTGTTGCCTCCGTGATGATCGTGCCGCCCAGACCCATTGTCATGATAACGATGAGCTGAGGCATTACGTTCGGAATAAGATGCTTGAATATCCTTCTGGAGGGAGCGATACCCGTAGCTTCTGTAGCGGTCATGAATTCCTGCTCACGGAGTGAGAGGATCTGGCCTCTTACAAGTCTTGCTACGCCTGCCCAGCCCAGGAAACCAAGGATGAGCATCAGGTATATCATTCGCGTCAGCGACGGAACGTTAGCAGCGTCCATTGCAGCTCCCACGATGATGATGAACGGCATGCTGGGGATACAGAAGAAGATGTCGACCAACCTCATGATGAGGGCATCGACCCATCCTCCGAAGTAACCTGCGATACCACCCATTACGACTCCAAGGAAGCTCTCGATGAGAACTACGATGAAGCCGATCATCAGGGAGATACGTCCTCCGTACATAAGACGGGTAAGCATGTCCATTCCGTTTCTGTCTGTTCCGAGCCAGTGTTCCTTGGACGGTGAAGAATATGTATCGAATATCCTCGTTGCGGTCTCCTGCTGGACGTCCCAGAGTTTGGCTGCAGCGTCGTACTTAAGGATGTACTCTGCTTCATTGCCGTTATCATCCGTGAACTGGAATGACTTCTGTCCGGACTCGGCAGCATCGATCAGCTCGTTCTTGAACTCTCTTGAGAACACTACGTCTCCCATGATGGCCTTTACGATGTACTCACTTATGTAAGCCACTTCTTCGCCATTGCCATAGACGACTCCGTCCTCGTCCATCGTATATGTCTTTCCGTCTGATGTAAACTCGCTTTCACCGGCAGCATGTGCCATAAGTGCATCCAGAGTGAACTGGAAGCCAAGGTTTCCTCCTGCGGAAGATGTCACAAGTTCCTTGCATCCCAGACCGACGATGTTACCCTGATTCTTTACGATGAAGAAATAGTTGTCCGTAACGACTTCGATCTCGTAGTCATTGCCACGGTATGAGAAGCTGTCCTTTCCCTGAGAGACAGCCAGGAATGCCTGCGCCTGCACTGAACTTGAGAACAGTGTGCTGTCAGCAGCAGAGTATCTGAAGTCCTCGTTGTGCATGATGGCGGCGTAGTCCTTGACCTGAGTGTCCATTCTGTAGAACTTCTGGTCCTCGCCATAGGGAGACAGGACTCCTCCTATGAAGGAGAATACGAACATGAATATGAGTATCGCCATTCCGGTAACGGCCAGACGGTTTCTGAAGAATCTCTTGGCTACCAGCTGTCCCGGTGAGAGCACCTTGACACGTCTGTCGTCGTTCAGAGAGTAGTCTTCATTGTCCTTGTTTACCTCGAATACGAGGGTTTCTTCTTTTTCAAGTGCTTCGTTAAGGGAAGCGTTGTTTTTCTTTTCTTCGCTCATAATGCCCCCCTCTCTAAGCTACCCTTACTCTCGGGTCAACAACGGCATACAAAACGTCCGCCAACAAGTTTCCTATAAGCGTCAGTATCGCCAGGAATAGCATGTAGAACATGGAGAACGGTATGTCGCCCGATACCATCGACTGATATGATGCAAAACCTATTCCGGGTATTGCAAACAGAGTCTCTGTGATGAGTGCTCCACCGAATAATCCGGGAAGCGATTCGCCGATGATTGTAACAATTGGGATCAAAGTGTTTCTGAAAGCATGGTAATAGATTACCTTGTGCTCTGAAAGTCCCTTTGCCCTGGCTGTTCTTATGTAATCTGCACTGAGCACTTCCAGCATGTTCGTCCTCGTGTAACGCATCAGAGAACCCATGCTGATTACCACCAGCACTGTTATTGGCAAGACCAGATGGTAAGCTTTATCCATGAACTGCCCGAAGGGCGAAAGTTGCCTGAAATTCTTGCCTACCAAACCGTAAAGATCGAACCACCCTAATCTTACTGAGAACACAAGCTTCAACAGCGATGCGAAGAAGAATGTCGGCAGTGATATGCCAGCCAAAGCTATTATTGATATTACGTAGTCTGTAACAGAATACTGTTTTGTGGCTGCGATAATTCCCAGCGGGATGGCGATGATGATTTCGAGTGCGAATGAGATGACTCCCATGATGAATGAAAGCCAAACCGTGTCATTGAACTTTTCAATTACGGGCACGGTCCATTTCCAGCTGTCGCCGAAGTCTCCTCTTAAGATCTGGCTGAGCCACTGGAAAAATCCCTCAATGATACTGCCGTCCATGTTATACATGGCTGACAACTGTTCCATCCACTCTTCATAGCTCTTTGAGTTGGGCTGCATCGATTTCTGACGAGCCATTGCCTCAACGTATGAAGTCGGGAGACAACGCATCAAAGCGTAGATGACGAACGCAACAAAAAACAGGATAACTACAGATATCAACAATCTCCTGATTATATATTTACGCACGGCTTTATCTCCTACATTAACATTTTTGAAAAGGCAGACGGGATAGACCCGTCTGCCCCCTGTTTAAAAATTATGTGTTATCCGTTACACCAACCGGCTGCGATTACTCGTTAGCTGTAAGCTGGATGTTCTGGATCTCGTTGAGCCATCCGTAGAATGTTGTGATGTCAGGAGTTACAGTGTCGATATCAACTCTCTCTGTGGAGAAGATGATAGCGTTCTGTCTCTGATATACGGGAACTTCTACTGCCCAGTCAACGATGGTGTCAAGGCAAGCCTTGTAGACAGACTTTCTGTAGGCCTGGTCAAGGTTGGATCTTGCGTCCATGATGAGCTGGTCGAGTTCGGGATCAGCGATGTCATACATGTAGTTGGAGCCGCCGGCATCCTTTCCGGATTCGATTCCGGAATAGTAGATCTGATACATGTCGGGATCCTGTGTAGCACCCCAAGCAGCGCACCACATCGGAACCTGATCAGCTTCAATACCTGACCAGAGGTCTGAAGAGTTAGCAAGGTCCTTAACGATGAGGTTGATGCCGATTGTCTTGAGAGCATCGGAAGCGTCTGAAAGCATCATGAATGAAGGATGGTCACCTGTGCCGTCAGCCGGGATCCATACTTCGTATTCCATCTTAGCACCCTTGGGAGCAGCTGTAACTTTGCCGTCAGCAACTGTGTAGCCTGCAGCCTCGAAATAACCGAGAGCAGCCTTCAAAGCAGCTTCTGTCTTAGCGTCAGCGTCCATATCGGATGTGTAGATGTCGTTGCCGTTTACATCCTTTGAGAAGGCAATAGCATAGTCAGCGTCTGTCTTTTGAGGAGCAGCCCATGATGTGTTTGAAATAGGATAGTTGATAACTGATGCAGCCTCACCATAGTAAGAATCAATTACAACGTCACGGTAAACTGAAATAACTGTTGCGATAGCCTTTCTGAGGTTCTTTGAAGCCTCGCTGCCGTTATCGCCGCCTACACAAACGTTCTGAGAGTTCATACCGATATAACCATATCCTCTGTAGTCTGTAAGAACTGTTGTAAGCTTGTCTCCTGAGATCTCGCCGTTTGAGTTCTCGCCTGCGATCTGCTCAAGAGCTGACTTAGAAGCTGAAGGATCAGAAATATCAACTGTTCCCTGAACTACACCGGACTCCTTATCAGCGTTTGATGTAACC
>JAEEOX010000158.1 GCA_016284485.1 Bacillota bacterium
CCTCTTCCCAAGAAGGTCCTTGGCCACGGCTGGCTGCTCCTGGGAGGAGACAAGGTTTCCAAGTCCAAGGCAGCTAAGGGCATGGACGTTGTGGATCCCGTCATCCTCATCGACAGATACGGAATCGACGCTCTTAAGTATTTCCTCTTAAGAGAATACACCTTCGGACAGGACGGCAACTTCACCAATGAAGTAATGCTGAAGAGAATAAACTTCGACCTGGCTAACGACCTTGGAAATCTTCTTTCCAGAACCGTTTCCATGATCGAGAAATACTGCGGAGGAACAGTTCCCGCAGCAACCACTCACGACGAGATAGACGAAGATCTCAAGAACATCGCAGTTTCCGCAGCCGCCAAGGTTTCTGAGGAAATGGACAAGTTTGCCTTTAACATGGCGCTTGAGAGGATCTGGACAGTAGTAAGACGCACCAACAAGTACATCGACGAGAAGGCGCCCTGGATCCTTGCAAAGGACGAGTCAAAGAAGGCTGAACTGGATACTGTAATGAACCATCTTGCAGAGACTCTCAGAATAGTATCTATTCTTATTTATCCTTTCATGCACACCACATCCGACAAGATCAGAAAGCAGCTGGGACTCTGGTATGCTGACGTGGTCTGGGAGGACGCTGAGACCTTCGAGATGATGTATCAGGAGCAGGTGAAGAAGGGCGAGCAGATATTCCCGAGACTTGACGTCGAAAAGGAACTTGAGGAGCTCACGAAGATCGCTGAGGAAGAAGCTAAAAAGAAGGCTGCAGCATCCACACAGGATCCTGTTGAGAAAGCCATCCTGAATTCAGTTCCCCTTGAACTCAAGGACGAGATCGTTTACGAAGATTTCGACAAGATGGACTTCAGAGTAGGCACCATCTTAAAGTGCGAGAAGCACCCTAAGGCTGACAAGCTCCTGGTATCCCAGGTCAAGATGGGAACTGAAGTAAGACAGATCATAAGCGGCGTTGCTGAGAACTTTACTCCCGAGGAGATGGTAGGCAAGAAGGTAGTGGTCCTGGCAAATCTCAAGCCCAGAATGCTGAGAGGCATGGAGTCATATGGCATGCTGCTTTTCGCAGGAGATCACGGAAATTATGTTATCACTACTGACGCTCCCGACGGAGAAGTGGTGAACTGATCTCATCTTAAAAGAATATGTTTTTAGAGGCGGGGCCTTGTGCCCCGCTGTTTGAACCTATGGAAAAAATACTTTTTGATTCACATACACATCTTAATAACGACACGCTGACCGAGGAGGAAAGGGCAGTGCTGGCTGAGGAGATCGAAGATTCACAGGTGAAGTACATCTGCGACATCGGTTTCGACATGCCGAGCTCCCGCCTTGCGGTGGAGCATGCCAATAAGTACCCCTGGTGCTATGCTGTAGTAGGCATGCATCCCCACGATTCCAAGGACATGACTGAAGAGGGCATGGAAGAACTCAGGCGCATGTCTGAGGATCCGAAGGTTGTGGCCATCGGCGAGATCGGACTGGACTTTCACTACGATCTTTCACCAAGAGACGATCAGAGATACTGGTTCAGAAGGCAGATAAGGCTTGCCAACGAACTGGCCATGCCTATCGTGGTCCACTCCAGGGAAGCTGACAGAGAGTGTATGGATATACTGATCGAGGAAGGCGCTTTCAGCGATGAGCGCAAAAAACTCTTCGCCGACGGAACACCTCACGTGGACATCCACTGCTACTCAGGCTCTGCAGAGTTCTCCAAAGAGTATCTCAAACTGGGAGCAGTGCTTGGAGTAGACGGACCTCTTACCTACAAGAACAACAGAAAGACCGTTGAAGTAGTTGAGACGGTACCCATTGAAAGACTTTTGATCGAGACCGACGCTCCTTATCTCACGCCGGTGCCCTTCAGAGGAAAGCAGAATAAGAGCCAGTACGTGGAGTACGTGGCGAGAAAGATAGCGGAGATCAAAGGGCTGACCTATGAAGAGGTGGCTGAGATCACCCTTAACAACGCAAAGAGGTTTTACGGAATAGACTGATGGAATTCAAAACCAGGATCCTGAATACAGTTAAAGAAAGAGAACTTTTCTCAGACGGAGACCATCTGGTGCTGGGACTTTCCGGCGGACCGGATTCCCTGTCCCTTTATAATGCTCTGAAGGAGCTTAAGGAGGACAATCTCAGGACCGGAGGGAAATTCGGTCTGAGCTTCAGCGTGCACCCCGTACATGTGAACCACAAGTTCAGGCCTGGGGCTGCTGAGGAGGATCAGGCCTTTTGTGAGGAACTCTGCAAGGTCGTCTCTGAAAGGGTGGAGGGTTTCCATCCTTTAAGGTCATTCACAGTGGACTGCAATGCCCTGGCATCTAAACTGGGAATGACAAGCGAGGAAGCCGGCAGGAAGGCCAGGTACGACGCCTTCAGGACCGTGGGACGGGACGTCATGGAATTTTATGGATGCGGGGCAGACCGTATAAAGATCC
>JAEEOX010000159.1 GCA_016284485.1 Bacillota bacterium
TGCTGGTTCACGTCGGTTAAGTACGCCAACGTGTCTGCAGCTGCGGTGCTGGCCGCCTTCCACCCACTGGTGGTACTGGCGATCACCGTATTCATCTACAAAAAGAAAGTCCCCGGCAAGGCCATCGTTGCCATAGTCATCGCTCTTGCCGCAGGGACATACATGACCTGCTCTGACCTGAGCGCTTTCACGGACGGCAGAGCCGTAGGCTACATACTGGCCTTCCTGTCCGGCGTTTTCATGGGCATCTACTTCGCCATCGGCAAAAAAGCCCGTCAGGGCGTTGAGGGCAAGACCTACGTGTTCCTGGTTTTCCTCAGCTGCTGGATCTGCTTCGTCATCGCAGTGATCGTGACGGGTACGCCGGTGCTGGGATATCCGGCCACGGACTACCTGTTCATAGTGCTTCTGGCCTTCATCTGCCAGATCGGCTCCCACGCTGTGTGGAACCTTTGCCTGGGCATGGTGGAGCCCCTCTACGTCAGCGCCTGGGAATCCATGGATCCCGTGGTATCCACCATTCTGGCCTTCGTTTTGATCGGCCAGGTGCCCACGGTGACGGAGGTGGTCTGCTGCATCATAGTGGTTGCAGCCCTCATAATGTACTCACGCTACGAAAGTGAACAAGAATAATGTATAAGGTGAAACTTAGATCCTTCGAAGGGCCCTTCGACCTCCTGGTCTATCTGATCGAGACGGCGGAGATGAACATCTACGACATAAGGATCAGCGAGATCACAAGTCAATATCTTGCCTACATCCGGGAGATGGAGGAGCAAAACATCGAAGTGGCCGAAGAGTTCATGGTCCTGGCCGCCACCCTCATCGAGATCAAGTCCAGGATGGTCATCCCCAGAGAGGACGCACAGGGAGAGCCCGTCATCGAGGACGATCCCAGGAAGGAACTGGTCCAGAGGATCCTGGAGTACAAGAAGTTCAAGGCTCTGGCCGGCGAACTCCAGGAGGCCGAGGAAAGAGAGTCCCATGTGTACTCTAAACCCAAGGAGGATATCTCCGAATATCTTGAAAACCCGGAGGAGGTCCTCAGACTGGAGATGGAAAACCTGGTCTCAGGCTTCCTGCTTTTCCTGAGAAAGAAGAAAAAGATCGAGGACGTGCGCAAACACTACACACGGGTGGAGAGGGAAAGATCCAGAATGGAGCACAGGATATTCTCCATCCTGTCAAAGGTCAGGAAGCACACGGGAGAGATCTTCAACTTCAGAGATCTGGTGGAGGACAAGAAGGACAAACGTGACATAATCGTGACCTTCACCTCTGTGCTGGAGATGGCCAAGGAGAGGGTCATCGACCTGAGACAAAAGATCAATTACGGAAACATTGAGATAAAAGCCGGTGAAAACGTGGAAAAGGATGACATCCTCAAGAGATATGCTCCCGAGGAGTTCACCGGGGAGGTGCCAAGTGAACAATAAGACAATAAAATCCGCCTTCGAGTCCATGCTCTTCACCTGGGGAGAACCTCTGCCCGTAAAGGAAGCGGCAGACGTGTTCGGAATGAAGGAAGAGGAGGCCAGGGAACTTTTCCTGGAACTCAAAGAAGAATATGAGCAGGAGGGGCGCGGCATAGTGATCCGCGAGATCAACGGAGCCTTCCAGTATGCCACCAAGGAAGAAAACGCCTCCTACATAGAGAAACTCTGCACTCCCGTCAAGGTAAAGAGACTTTCCCAGTCCGCCCTGGAAGTGCTGGCCATAATAGCCTACAAGCAGCCTGTGACCAAGGGAGAGATCGAGGCCATCAGAGGCATCAAGTGCGACAGGGTCATGGACGGCCTTGTGGCAAAGGGACTGGTGGAGGCCGTGGGCAGATCCCAGGCCATCGGACGCCCCATACTTTACGGGACCACCGACGGATTCCTGATGCACTTCGGCTTCTCCTCGCTGAAGGACCTGCCGGAGATAGAGGACATCGATTCCGTAATCAACCTGGAGGACGCTTCGGAAATGGACGCTGCGTCGTCCTTCTCGGACGAGGTCACCGCGGGAAGCGGGGCGGCCGTATCGGATGCCAATCAGTTAAAACTGGAGATATGAGGGATCTCAGATGAGGATCAATAAATACATTGCGCAGTCGGGACTTTGCTCCCGGAGAAAAGCCGACGAATACGTTCTGAACGGAAACGTGAAGGTGAACGGCCAGGTCATGAGAGAACCGGGCTACGACGTTCAGCCGGATGATAGGGTAGAGGTCAACGGAAGACAGGTGGAGGCTGAGGAAAAGACGGTCTACTATCTTCTTAATAAACCCGTGGGCTACATCACCACCATGAACGACGAGCAGGGAAGACCGTCAGTGGCAGACCTGATCGGAGACATAGAAGAAAGAGTTTTTCCGGTGGGCAGGCTGGACGGCAACACCTCCGGCGCTCTGATACTCACCAACGACGGGCACATCGCCTACCGCCTGTCCCATCCGAAGATGCTGGTGTACAAGACCTACAGGGCCATGGTCAAGGGAGTTCTCTCCAAGGAGAGAGAGGTGAAGCTCAGGAAGGGCGTGGACATAGGCGGCTACGTCACGAAGCCTGCAAGGACCGCCGTCCTGGAGCAGAGACCGGGTTCCGCCACCGTGGAGATATCCATTACTGAAGGCCGTTACCATCAGGTCAGGAAGATGTTCAAGGCCGTGGGCTGCCCGGTGCAGACACTGGAAAGGATCTCCGTGGGAGAGATCAGGCTGGGCCGCCTGAAACAGGGCACCTTCAGGAAACTTACTACCAAGGAGATCCAATGGCTCAAAAGCCTGTGATGATCGCTTAAGCGAATGTTCTGTGTAAGAAGAAAGGGTTAGACATGTATTGCAAACACTGTGGATTCAAGGTACCGGAAGGATCGGAATTCTGCGATAACTGCGGACACAAGATAGGCTCCACCGACTTGATGGATAAGCTGGGCGGATTCAGAGAGGACGAGATCACCCATGCAGGTGAGCAGCCGAGGAAGGTAAATCTGTTTTCGGATGCACCTGATGCAAGACCTGCGAAGCCAGGCAAGAAGAAGACCATGAGGCCTGCGGCCAGCCGTTCTTCCAACAGGGGCAGATCGCAGACAACGGTGCCCAAGGTAGGCCTGGGTATCATCATCTTCATAATAATCGTAATAATCAATATCCTGGAAATGCTGATGGACTGAAACAAAAGCCCCGCATCTGCGGGGCTCGTTTTTTACATTCAGTTGATTAGTCCTGGAAAACTCTCTTGCACTCCTTGGGTGTTACGCAGGTTCCGGAAGCTCTTGCAACGATGATGGGTTCCTCGAGAACGTCAGCTGCGGAAGCAGAGATGTCCTTTCTGGAAACGATGACCTTTCTTGCTTCGAAGACCATGTGTCTTGAAGTGTTGCCGATGCGGTCGATGTATCCGTAAGCTTCGATGTAGTCGCCTGCATAGGTGGGAGCAAGGAATTCTACGTTGTCATATGCGCAGAAAAGACCTTCGTCTCCGTCGATCTGGATAAGCAGCTCTGTAGCTACGTCTCCGAAAAGATGTACCATGTGAGCTCCGTCTACAAGTTCTCCGCCGTAGTGAGCGTCCTTAGCGGACATTCTCAGTCTGAGTAATGACTCATATTTTCTTTCTTCAGCCATTTTGAATATTCTCCTTTGTTTGATCTTTTGCTGCTATATGACAGCGCCATTATTACTCAAATATTAACTGCATAATTTGTGCCAATAGGCGTGGCGGGGTGCGCATGTTGTATTTTACGCCTGGACTGCGCTTTCCGGCATTCTGTGTCCGTGATTGCGCAAAACATCCGCTCTCAGCGGAATGCCGCGGGCGAAGCTTTCCGCTGGGGCGCAGTTTTTTGCGCTCAAATGTCCGTTGCAGGCCGCATTCAGGCCTTCCAACGGAAGCCATGAGAGACAATTTTTTTATATTTAAAAGGGAATTGCAAAACTGTTCCGGATGATATATTATGTATTTGAACCGATAATGGTTCATACACCCTAAGGAGTGAACCGAAAATGACTAGGACCTATGGCACATCCAGAGTTCTGGAACCGAAATTCGTCATGCCGGCTTCGGCGTGGAGGCTGGATAATTCCAGAAATATAAGAACTGATGAAATGCGTGTCTCCCTGGAGAGAGTCCACCTGGAGGGGACCAGCTTCAAGCAGATCACCGGCGAGATGGGCGGGGACGCCAAGCGCGTCAAGCAGGCCATCATCGACATTGTGATCCGCCGCGGCAAGCTGCACAATCCGGTGACGGACACCGGCGGAGTGCTCTGCGGCAAGGTGGAGATCATAGGGGACGAGTATGAGAATAAGTATGGACTGAAGGTGGGCGACACAGTAATAGTCAACGCTTCGCTGTCATCACTTCCCATGCATCTGGAGGATATAGACGAGATAGACTGGGTGTTCAACCAGTTCACCGCCAAGGGCTACGCCATCTGCCACAGCGAGATCCCAATCATCAAGGTGGATGAGACGACTCCGATCAAGGCTCTGCTTTTCGCCCTGGACGAGTCCGGCACACTTACCAAGCTCAACCGGATGCTTGAGGGCAAGAGGCGGTTCCTGATAGTGGGAAACAACATACTTTCCAATCTTCTCTACGGCTACGTCATCAAGCGGTCTCTCATGGATGAGTGCGAGATAACCTGTGCCCTGGACAAAAGAACTGCCTCCAGGCTTACCGGCGAGGGTCTGGAGAGACTTTCGTCCTTCGTGTTCGACGAGATCCATCTCATCGACATACTGAAGCCCATAGAGTGCGTGAAGCAGCTTGGAGAGTCGGTCTATGACCTTTCGGTGAACTGCGCCGAGGCTCCGGGCGCGGAGACTCTGAACATCCTTGCGACGAAGCCCGGCGGCACCGTGCTTTTCGCAAATCTCATAAACAATCTGAATATTGCCCTTTATCTGACCGAGTCCATTTCCAAGGAGCTGACGATCCTCAGCGCAGACGGATATATGGAGGGATACGCGGACTTCGACATGGAGATCATAAAGGAGATCGCCGCCTACATGGAGGACGCGGTGCCGGTCATCAGTGATGAGACTCCCCTGGCGGCGGAAAACGACGAGCTCTTCCCGGGCAGCGTGGCCACCAGTTTCATCTTCGAGGATTTCATCTGTAATTCCGACAAGATGAAGAAGGTCTTAAGCGACATACTGAAGGTGAGCCGCTACGACTGCAACGTGATCATCTTCGGAGACACCGGCGTAGGTAAGGAAAAGGCCGCCAACATCATCCAGAAGAATTCGGACCGCAAGATGCAGCCCTTCCTCAAGATAAACTGCGGTGCCATCTCCCCGGGCCTCATCGAGTCGGAGTTCTTCGGCTACGAGAAGGGCGCCTTCACAGGAGCCAACGCCAACGGCAAGAAAGGCTACTTCGAGATGGCCAACGACGGCGTTCTGTTCCTGGACGAGATAGGCGAGATCCCCCTGGAGATGCAGGCCAAGCTCCTGAGAGTCCTTCAGGACTCGGAGTTCTACAGGGTGGGCGGCACCACCCCCGTGAAGACCAATGTGAGGATCATATCCGCCACCAACCGCGATCTGGAAAAGATGGTAGAGGAGGGACAGTTCAGGAGAGACCTGTATTACAGACTGAACGTGGTTCCCATCGTGATCCCCACTCTAAATGAGCGGCGGGAGGACATCCCCGGTCTGGTGGAGCATTTCCTCAAGAGCTACGGCGAGAAGTTCGGCAAGCACATGTCCATAAGCCCCTGGGCCATGGACTTCCTAATGGAACAGAACTGGGAAGGAAACATCAGGGAGCTGGAGAACGTGATCCAGAGACTGATCATTTCATCGCCGGGCCGCGAGATCACCCTGGCGGACGTCACCCAGGAGATGAGAAACGGCGGAACGGAAGGCGTCTCCATGGAAGAGCAGATAAGTTCCGGCGAGATCAGGCTGGAGGATGCAGTGAACGAGTACGAAAAAGGCCTGGTGAGATACGCCCTGGAGAAGTACGGGTCCACCCGCAAGGCCGCAAAGGCCCTGGGTGTATCCCAGTCCCAATTCATGCGCAAAAAAAGGAAATACGGAATGTGAACCGCTATCGGTTCACATTTTTTATTGCAGAAAAACCGTATTCAGAAGCGAATCGCGGGAAGCCTTGAAAAATGGGGGCGCAGGTGTTTTGCACGGCCCTTTAAGGGGTTTGGCATGCAAATTGCAAAATAGAATAGCTGTAAAGGTATGGTCAATATGAACCAGACAACAATTATAATTTTTTAATATTTAGGAGGAAACCAAAATGAAAACAGGTGGAAGCCCGTACGGCACACACAGAGTCATCTCCCCCAAGGGAGTATTACCGCAGCCCGCAGACAAGATCGACAACGATATGGAGATCTGGGACAACGAAGTTCTTATCGACGTTAAGACACTGAACATTGACTCTGCTTCTTTCACAGAGATCGTTAAGAGAGTTCTCAACAAGAAGCCTGCAGAGGTTGAGACTCAGGAAGAAATGGATGCCATCGGCGCTAAGATGATGGAGATCGTAGCCAATGCCGGTAAGCACAAGAACCCCTGGACAGGATCCGGCGGAATGCTTCTCGGAACAGTTGAGCAGGTTGGCCCCGCTTACAAGGGAGACCTCAAGGTTGGCGACAAGATCGCAACACTCGTTTCACTTTCACTGACACCGCTGAGAATCGACAAGATCCTTGCCATGAGACCGGCTATCGACCAGGTCGACATCGAAGGAAAAGCTATTCTCTTCCAGTCCGGCATCTATGGAAAGATTCCTGAGGATATGCCCGAAAAGACAGCTCTTTCCGCACTTGACGTAGCAGGTGCTCCCGCACAGGCTGCTAAGCTTTGCCAGCTGAACCAGAAGGTTCTCGTTATCGGCGGCGGCGGAAAGTCCGGACTTCTTTGCCTCTATGAAGCTAAGAAGAGAGTCGGCCCGGATGGACTGGTAGTCTGCGCAGCAGGTTCCCAGAAGTCCGAGGACAGAGCAAGATCTCTTGACCTGGCTCACGAATACTTCCACATGGATGCTACTGACGCTGTTGGAATGTACAACAAGGCTATGGAACTCACCAATGGCGAGCTCTTCGACGTTGTCATCAACTGCGTATCCATCGAGAACACAGAGATGGGCTCCATCCTTTCCTGCAAGGACGATGGAACAGTTTACTTCTTCTCAATGGCTACATCCTTCACAAAGGCAGCTCTTGGTGCTGAGGGCGTAGGCAAGGACGTCAACATGATCATCGGAAACGGTTACACAAAGAACCACGCTGACGTTACCATCCAGGTTCTCAGAGAGCACGAAGGCATCAGAAAGCTCTTCGAGGAAATGTACGCATAATCGCTTAAACGATGAAATGCAAAGGACCGCGCCGGGGCCATTCCCCGGCAGGTCCTGACAAAAATTAAGATTTTTTAAGGAGAAAAAAATGGCCATCAGAAATTGGAAAGACATTCCGCTTTTTGCGAATGTTACAGATGAGCAGTGGAACGACTGGCATTGGCAGGTCGAGAACAGACTTTCAACAGTCGAAGAGATCGCTCAGGTAGTTAACCTGACCGAGCAGGAAAAAGCTGATATCGAGAAGGTCATGGGCGGCTTCCGTGTAGGCATCACTCCTTACTATGCTTCCCTCATGGATCCCGATGATCCGAGAGATCCTGTAAGAATGCAGGCTGTACCTACACTGGCAGAAATGCACAGATCACCGGCTGACGACCTGGATCCGCTTCACGAGGATGCAGACTCCCCGGCTCCCGGACTTACTCACAGATATCCTGACAGAGTACTGTTCCTGATCACAGACCAGTGTTCCATGTACTGCAGACACTGCACAAGAAGAAGACTTGCCGGTGAAACAGACGGCGCAAGGTCCAGAGAAGACATCGACGCTTGCATCGATTACATCAGGCGCACTCCTCAGGTCCGTGACGTCCTTCTTTCCGGCGGCGACGCTCTCCTGGTAGAGGATGAGACTCTTGAGTACATCATCTCCGAGCTCAGGAAGATCGACCACGTTGAGATCGTAAGACTTGGCTCCAGAACTCCCGTAGTGCTTCCTCAGAGAATCACACCGGAACTCGTTGCCATGCTGAGAAAGTATCACCCGATCTGGCTCAACACTCACTTCAACCACCCGAAGGAAATGACACCGGAATCCGCAAAGGCTTGCGCTATGCTGGCTGACGCAGGTATTCCTCTGGGCAACCAGTCCGTACTTCTCCGTGGAGTCAACGACTGCAAGCACATCATGAGAGAACTTGTCCAGATCCTGGTCAAGAACAGAGTACGTCCCTACTACATCTACATCTGCGACCTGTCAATGGGTATCGAGCACTTCAGAACCTCCGTATCCAAGGGCATCGAGATCATCGAGGGACTCCGCGGCCACACATCCGGATACTGCGTACCCACATTCGTAGTAGACGCTCCGGGCGGCGGCGGCAAGACTCCTGTAATGCCTCAGTACATCATCTCCGAGACACCGCATAAGGTGATCCTGAGAAACTACGAGGGCATCATCACAACTTACACAGAGCCTCAGCTTCCGGATCTTCCCTGCCAGTGCGACTACTGCACAGGCAAGAAGACCTACAAGTACGAGGGCGTTTCCGCTCTCGGCGAAGGTCCCGAGATCAAGACCATCGAGCCGGCTCACCTTGCAAGACACGAGAGAAACAAACACTGATCTCGCATTGCACAAAAAATATCATAGGGGGACCCCTGGGCGGGGTCTCCCTATAGTCAACAGATAAAGGAAATTATTTAAGTGGGACTTCTTAAAGATCTTTCACAGAAATACAGAACACTGTCCATAGTCGGAATGGCCAAGAACGCCGGGAAGACTACGGCTTTGAATTTTTTGATAGAGGAAGCAATGGACGAGGGCGTAGTCCTCGGCGTGACTTCCACCGGCCGTGACGGAGAGACCCAGGATCTGGTCACCGGCACGGAGAAACCCAGAGTATATCTGGATCAGGGAAGCCTGGTGACGGTGCCGTCTCAGCTTTATGAGCTGGCGGACGCCGGCCTGGAGATCCTTGAGAGGACCAAGTACTCCACAGCCATCGGGGAACTCCTGATCTGCAGAGTGGAGGACGCGGGATACGTTCAGGTGGCGGGACCTGTCATCGCAGCTGAGACAAAGAAGCTCTGTCAGGACATGTTCAGGTACGGAGTGGACCTGGTGCTTATCGACGGAGCCATTGACCGCAAGTCCGTGGCCAATCCTGAGACGTCGGACGCCATCATCCTCAGCACGGGAGCGGTGCTTTCAAGATCCCTCAAGAACGTTGTGGAGGAAACAGCGCACATCGTGGAGCTCTATGAGCTTCCGGAGTTCAGGGAGAACGATGCGATCACTGACTTCCTCAGAAAAGACAATTTCGAGCATATAACAGTATTCGACGAAGACGGCAAGCCCACTGTGCTGGACCTGATCACGGGCCTTGGCGCATCTGGGGAGATCAACGACGCCATCAAGGAGGATACGAGATACATATTCATACCGGGAGCCATGACCAACTCGGTCATAGCCGACATAAGCCTCAAGAACCTGCAGAAGGTGGAATTTATCCTGAAAGATCCCACCAGGATCTTCATTTCGAAGATCGACTGGGGACGCCTGAGAAAGAGGGGTCTCAGGATCAAGGTGTTAAAGAACATCGAAATCGCTGCGATCACGGTGAATCCCTGGTCACCCAAGGGATATTCCTTCGACTCGGATCTTTTGATCTCCGAGATGAGGGAAGTGCTTACGGACATTCCGGTCATTGACGTCAGAAGGTAGGGCCTGCCATGAGAATGGGAAAAAACAGAAGACTTGCCAATGTTAAGACCAGGCGTGAGACAGGGCTGGACCACGTGCTCCAGAATCTCACCATCGAGACGCCCTTCGGCAAGAAGGAACAGAAGGCTCTGAAACCCTTTTATCCCGGTGAAGAGGATGAACTCAGGGCAGAGCTTGACAGAGTCGGCCAGCTGGTGGACTACATAAACGAAAACAAGAGGACCATCGAGATCCTGAGCGAAGTCTTCATGGAGGTGAAGGACGTATCCAGGACCATGGAAAGGGCCGGACAGTCTGTGCTCACGGTGCTGGAGATCTACGAGGTCAAGACTCTGCTGCTCCTCATGGAGAAGTACATGAAACTCCTTCAGTCCACGGAACAGACGGACTTCAAGCATACGGACCACCACTGCTGTGAGCCCGGGGAGACCGCGCCTGAAGAGAAGGTGGGCGGTCACGTGATCCCCGGGGAATATCACCTGAGGGACATCACCGAGCTTCTGGATGAGCTGGATCCCAGGGGCGACAGGATCAACACCTTCTACATCTACGACGAGTTCAGCCCCAGGCTGGGCGAGCTCAGGCAGGAAAAGAGAGCCATCGAGCTTTCCATCCGCAAGGTCCAGAAGGAGAAGAGGGAAGAGATCAACAAAGAGTACGGCATAATGCTTACTCCGAAATTTGACATTGTAGTATCGAAATCTCATCCGAAATTTGATATAATCAATAAGATAGACATGCTGGAGATGACGGATCAGGACTACATGTCCGCCACCTTCGTGCTTAAACCCAGCGAAGAGGTGTTCGCCCTTCAGCAAAAGATCGAAGACACGGTGCTGAGGATCGAGGAGGAGGAGAACAGGATCTGCGAGGATCTCACTGTGAAGATCGCCAGGCACAGCGCTGACGTGATCTACAACTGCGAGACTATGGGCAGACTGGACTTCGCCCTGGCCAAAGCCAAGTTCGCCATCAAGCATCGCTGCACGAAGCCTGAGATCGTGGATGAGCATGTGGTGGAATTCACCGACGGCAGGAACCTTCAGGTGGAGGACATACTGAACGCCAAGGGCAAGGAGTACTGCCCCATCACCATCTCACTTCACGACGGAGTCACCTGCATTACCGGAGCCAACATGGGAGGCAAGACCATCTCACTGAAACTGGCGGGGCAGGTGCCGATCCTGGCGCAGTACGGATTTTTTGTGCCGGCTGAGAAGGCAGTCATCGGACTTTCCAACTACATGCAGATCCTCATCGGGGATTCGCAGTCGGTGGAGAGAGGTCTTTCAAGTTTCGGCTCGGAGATGGAGGAACTCAAGGAGATCCTGGACAACAGCCTGGAGCGCTCCGTGATACTAATAGACGAGATAGCCTCGGGCACCAACCCGGTGGAGGGTCTGGCCCTTTCCAAGGCCCTGGTGGACTATCTTAAGGATAAACCGTATATTACCCTGTTCACTACTCACTTCGAGACAGTGACCGAGACGGACGACGTGGTCAACCTGCAGGTCATCGGCCTTGCGGACTGCGACTTCGGGCGTCTGGACCGGGAGCTCAGGTACGCCAAGAGACGTGACAGGATCAATATAATATCGAAATACATGGACTACCGTCTGCGCAGAGTAGATGAAAACAAACAAGTTCCTAAGGATGCTCTCAATATTGCGAAGATGCTGGGGATAAGCTCTGAGATAATTGAGGGAGCGAAGAAATACATTAAGTAAGGAGAAAAAGGATGAAAAGCAAATTAAATCTCGACCCTAAGGTTGTTGACAGTGCTCGTGCTCATGCCGCGAATATCGCCCATGACATGCAGGAATTCATCGACAGACACACAACAGTCTCCACGGAAAGAACTGTCCTCAGACTGTTAGGTGTTGACGGGGTCGATGATGTTGACAACCCGCTTCCCAACGTGGTGGTCGATCAGATCAAAGAGGCCGGAGCTCTTCCCACAGGCGTGGCTTACCTCATCGGAAACGCCGTGGTACAGACAGGCAAGACTCCTCAGGAGATCGCTGAGGAGATGTCCGCAGGCAAGCTTGATATCACCAAGCTTCCCACCTGCACCATGGAAGAGGCTGAGGAGGCTCTCAAGCCTTTCATCACGGCTACATTCGAGAGGATCGACATGCAGAAAGCCAAACGTGAGGAGTACCTCAAGAGGATCGGAGAAGGTCCGGAGCCGTACCTTTACGTAATCGTAGCTACAGGAAACATCTACGAGGACGTTGTCCAGGCTCAGGCTGCTGCCCGTCAGGGAGCCGACATCATCGCCGTTATCAGAACCACAGCCCAGTCACTTCTCGACTACGTACCCTACGGCCCCACGACTGAAGGATTCGGCGGAACCTACGCCACACAGGAAAACTTCAGGATCATGAGAAAGGCCCTGGACGAGGTAAGCGAAGAAGTCGGCAGATACATCAGACTCTGCAACTATTCCTCCGGAATGTGCATGCCTGAGATCGCTGCCATGGGAGCTCTCGAGAGACTCGACGTAATGCTGAACGACGCTATTTACGGAATCCTCTTCAGAGACATCAACATGCAGAGGACACTGGTAGACCAGTTCATGTCCAGAGTCATCATCGGATACTGCGGAATCATCTTCAACTCAGGCGAGGACAACTACCTGACAACAGACGACGCCATCGAATCCGCACACACTGTTACTGCATCCCAGTTCATCAACGAACAGTTCGCGGTCCTGGCAAACATCCCCGAGAATCAGATGGGTCTCGGACACGCATTCGAGATGGATCCCGCCACAGAGGACGGCTTCCTGCTTGAACTTTCACAGGCCATCATGGCAAGGGAGATCTTCCCCAACGCCAGACTTAAGTACATGCCTCCCACAAAGTTCATGACAGGCAACATCTTCAGAGGCCACATCCAGGATGCTCTGTTCAACCTGGTAGCCATCTGGTCCGGCCAGTCACTGCAGCTCCTCGGAATGCTGACAGAGGCTATTCACACACCGCACATGCATGACAGATATCTGTCCATCGAAAACGCAAAATACATCTTCAACAACTGCAAGCACATCGGAGACGAGGTCACCTTCAAGGAGGGCGGAATCATCCAGAGCCGTGCTCAGGAAGTACTCAAGAAGGCAGACGCTCTTCTGGCAGACGTTGAGAAGGATGGTCTTTTCCACACTATCGAACAGGGTAAGTTCGGCGGCGTGAAGCGTCCCTTCGAAGGCGGACACGGACTTGAGGGAGTATGCGTCAAGGGCGCCAACTACTTCAACCCGTTCATCAAACTGTTCATGGATCACGAGTAAGGAGGAGGTGCAGACAATGTCAGAGAATAAAACAGCTACCACCGTGGCAGATCTTACTAAGGTCAAGCCTTACGGCGATACGTTAAACGACGGTAAAGTAGAAATGGCGTTCACACTTCCTGTTCCCTACGGCGAAGAAGCTGAAGAGTGCGCCAAGCAGTATGTGAAGAAACTTGGATTCGAAGAACCCAACGTAACATACTATCATGAACTTGCTCCCGGATACACATTCTTCGTAGTATACGGATCAGCACAGCAGACCATCGACTACACGGCCATCAAGGTTCCCAAGGTAGAAGGAACCGTCATGGACCGTGTTGAGTGCGGCGAGTGGATCGGCGAGAACGTCGGCCGTGACATCACAGTGGTCGGAGCTTCCATCGAGTCCGACGCTCACACTGTAGGTATCGACGCCATCATCCAGATGAAGGGCTTCCACGGACACTTCGGTCTTGAGAGATTCAAGCACGTAGTACCCTACAACATGGGTTCACAGGTCCCCTGCGAAGAACTCATCGCCAAGGCCAAGGAAGTCAACGCTGACGCCATCCTGGTCTCCCAGACAGTAACTCAGAAGGACATCCACATCATGAACCTCACCAAGATGGTAGAGCTCGTAGAGGCAGAAGGTCTCCGTGACAAGGTCATCCTTACCTGCGGCGGCCCCAGAATCTCCCACGAGCTTGCTCAGGAACTTGGATATGATGCAGGATTCGGCCCCGGCAAGTATGCGGAGCACGTAATGAGCTACATCATGCAGGAAGTCGTAAAGCGCGGCTGGCAGGACAAGCCGCTCATCGCCGACAGATAGTCGGGACCATGTCAAAAAGGACTTGAGTCAAGCACCGGAGAGCCAATTTGTTATTGACTAACAGGCCCAAAAAGTGTACGATTTATAGTGCTGATGATATAAGTTATTACTTTATTATAAGAAGGTGAAGAAACTATGATTAACAAGATCAAAACTGCACAGGAAGCAGTTGCCGGCGTTAAGGACGGAATGACCATAATGGTCGGCGGATTCCTTGCAACAGGTTCCCCTGAGATCCTTATGGACGCTTTAGTAGAAAAGGGAGTTAAGCATCTGACAGTAATCGCCAACGATGGCGGACTTGCTGAAGGACAGCCGAACCCGTTCCCCGGAGCTACTTCCCGTGGAGTAGGCAAACTTCTGGATCACCACATGGTAGACCACATCATTGCCTCCCATCTCGGAGTAAACCCCAGACTGAACGAACAGTTTGCTGAGGGAACACTTACATACACCCTTGTACCGCAGGGAACTCTGGCTGAGAAGATCAGAGCTGCCGCTTACGGACTGGGTGGAGTTCTCACTCCCACAGGACTTGGTACTCCCATGGAGACCAACCTCGACGAACTCGGAAGAGAGAAGAAGGTCGTTGAGATCCAGGGCAAGAAATATCTCTTTGAGCTTCCGCTTTTCGCAGATTTCGCTTTCTGCAGACCCACTGTAGCAGATAAGTTCGGCAACTTCTATTGTGCAAAAGCAACCAAGAACTTCAACTATGTAATGGCAAGCGCTGCTGATCACACCATCATCGCACCTGAGAAATTAGTTGAGATCGGAGCAGTAGATCCTGATATCTTTGCTGTATCTGGTACATTAGTAGATACTATCGTGGAGGGAGAGAAACCATGGCAGATTTAAAAGAGAGAATCGCAAGAAGATGCGCTAAAGAATTTGAAGATGGAGATTTCATCAATCTTGGAATCGGAATGCCCACCATGGTAGCTGACTACATCGCAGAGGACATCATCGTTACCTGCCACTCCGAGAACGGATTCGCAGGAATCGACCTCATGGCAGACGAGACCAACCTGGACGTTGACATCATCAACTCCGGCGGACAGTATGTAACAGTAGTTCCCAGAGTTAAGTATTTCGACACATCAGAGTCCTTTGGTCTGGTAAGAGGCGGTCACGTTAAGGCTACAGTTCTCGGCGCTATGGAAGTTGCAGAGAACGGAGACCTTGCCAACTGGATCGTTCCCGGCAAGAAGGTTGCAGGAATGGGTGGAGCCATGGACCTTTGCGTTGGATGCCCCAACGTAATCATCACCATGATGCATACTCAGAATGGTGCACCTAAGATCAAGAAGCACTGCACACTTCCCCTTACTGCTGAGAAGTGCGTAACCAAGATCATCACCGAGATGTGCGTTATCGAAGTGAGAGAAGACGGTCTTTGGGTAACCGAACTTCATCCCGATTTCACCAAGGAAGAAGTACAGGCTGCTACAGAAGCTGAACTTCACTGGGATCCCGAGCTTAAGCCCTACAACGAGGACTAAGCTTATAGTTCGAAACACCTTATACCCCGCGCTTTGCGCGGGGTATTTATTTGTTGGTAAACATAATTTTTGACTTTTTGTTTTCATTGTGTTACACTCGACCCTGTTATGATTGACGAAGGAAAAAATATAATTGAAAAAGGCTTATTGAAGCTCCTGGGCGCATGTGACCGTCTGGGAAATAAGATCAGGGGATCCAAG
>JAEEOX010000160.1 GCA_016284485.1 Bacillota bacterium
ACCGACCCCATCCTTTGGTGAGTGCCCTGATTGCATGCTGCGTGGCACTGCTGGTCTTCTCCTGTGGCGGAAAAGGCTCGGGGAAGTCGGCTGCGAAGGCAGGACAGGACTCGATCGATTGGAACGACTCCACCTTCGAACGTTATCTCATCCTGGAGCGATTCTATAATGATGAGGAACACGACTCCCTGTTAAAGCATTATCCCGCCGTACTTGAATACTGTCTGGCGCATAATGATATCGGACGCTATTTCGAGTCATGGGAATTGGTGGCCGAAGACTACATCTGGGAAGGCAACTATAAGAAGGGGATGGAAGAGACCAACAAGATGATGGAGGAGGCCAATGCGCGCGACGACAATTACGGACGCTGTATTGCCCATTTCCTGATGGCTGCAGCCTATGGCAGCCAGGACAATCATGAAGAAGCAGCCAAGCTCTTCAAACAGGCAGTGAAAGAATTCCCTGTGGGTCAGAGAGCACCATCGATGCTCACCGATATCTTCAGCATGTATGCCACAGAGGCACTGATATTAGATGATTATCAGGAACTGGAAGAGATGTTCCGGCAATGGAAAGACATCCGTAATCATTATGTCGTAGATACCACCTCTCGCGATGCCGACGGGTTTGCCCACATCCACCGTATCTATTTTGAGGCCTACCTGAGCTATTATCAGAAGAAGGGGGATTACAAGAAGGCTTCTGCAGCCCTTGACTCCATAGCCTATTATGGTCGGGTCGAACAACTCTCATCCATGACGAGAGCCTCCCATATCGGGCTGCATGCCTCACTGGAGAATGCGAAGAAGAACTATGCCAAGGCTCTGGAATATGCCCAGCAGCAGTTGGACACCTGCAATAAGAATCAGCTCTCCAACAGCGCGTTCCAGGATGCCTATCAGAATCTCTATGAGGCGAACGAAGGACTTGGCCGCTATGAGGAAGCCCTGAAATACATGAAGCTGTGGAAGGACTTGTCCGACTCGACTACCATGTCCGACAACCGCCATCAGCTGAATGAACTCAACAAGCGGTTCGAGCTCAACGAACTCACCGCCCAGCAGGAGCGGCAGGAGCAGGAGCATAAACGGTTTGAGCTCACCCTCATGCTCATCATTGCCCTCATCATCGTCGTGGCCCTCCTGCTCTTCATCTTCTTCCGTCATCGGGCTGCCGTCAGGCTGGAGAAGAAAAATGAGCAGCTGCTCATCGCCACGGCACGCGCCGAGGAAAGCTCGAAGATGAAGACCAACTTCATCCGCCAGATCAGCCATGAGATCCGCACCCCATTGAACATCCTCAGCGGCTTCACGCAGATTCTCACCACGCCAGGCATGGAACTCGATGCCGCTACCCAGCAGGACATCAACCACCGGATCACGGAGAACACCGATCGTATCACGGGCCTCGTCAACAAGATGCTGGAGCTGTCGGATGTCGATAGCCGTGCGGTGATTGAATGTACCGACATGGTGACAGTCGTCGGTATCGCCGACCAGGCAGTGGAAAACTCCGGCATCAGGCAGGCTGCCCATCTCGACTTCGATCTGCAGGTGGATCCCAGTGCTGAGTCCACCATCCTCACCACCAACGAACAGGCTGCCGTCCGCGCCCTGACCCTCCTGCTCGACAATGCGATGACCTTCACCAAGCAACCCGAAGGCTTCCAGTCCGATCGTCAGGGTCAGAAAGAACGCGCCGCCCTCAAGGTGACCCTGAACGACACGCAGGTCGAGTTTGCTGTAGAAGACAGCGGCATCGGCGTACCAGCCGAAGAAGCCGAGCATATCTTCGAGGAATTCGTACAGCTCAACGAATACTACGAAGGCACGGGTGTCGGCCTAACCGTCGCCCGCTCCTTGGTGCGCCGCCTCGGTGGCGACATCACCCTCGACACCGCCTACACCGCTGGCGCCCGCTTCGTTATGACCCTCCCGAAATCAGAAAACTAAATAGAATTATTTTTTAATCAGCGAGGCAATCCAGAGAATGGCGACGGCACCGACGATGGCAGTACCTAACTGTCCTAAGGTGCCGCCCCACGTGATGCCCAGCTGATCAAACAGCCAACCACCGAGGACACCTCCAAACAATCCCAGCACCAGATTCATAATGAATCCCATACCGCCACCTTTCATCAACTTGCCTGCACAGAAACCTGCCAGACATCCAATAATAATTGATCCAATAATTCCCATAATGATTCTGTCTTAAATATTTGGGCGCAAA
>JAEEOX010000161.1 GCA_016284485.1 Bacillota bacterium
GCCGCCGGAGGGCTGATGGATCATGATCTCCGCGTTGGGCAGAGAATATCTCTTGCCCTTGGTGCCTGCCAGCAGCAGGAAAGCTCCCATGCTGGCGGCCATGCCGATGGCTATGGTTGAGATCTCAGGCTTGATGTACTTCATGGTGTCATAGATGGCCAGTCCGGCGGAGACAGAGCCTCCCGGGCTGTTGATGTACATGCATATATCCTTGTCGGGATCCTCCGCCTCAAGGAACAGGAGCTGTGCCACAACGGCGCTGGCGAGATCCTCTGTGATCTCTCCGCCGATGAAGATGATCCTGTCCTTGAGAAGACGGGAATAGATATCATAGGAACGTTCTCCCTGGGGAGTCTGCTCCACGACGTATGGTATGAGATTCATTATTTATCCTCTTCTTTTGCTTCTTCAGCCTTCTCGACCTTCACGGTCTCGCTGTAGATGAGGTCCATGGCCTTCTTGGACTGGATGTCCTTCTTGAAGTACCTGATGCTGTCCTCACCAAGCATCTTTCTGATCTCTTCGGGCTCAGAGTCATACTGCTCTGCCATGAGGTTGAGCTCGGAGTTCAGATCGTCCTCTGTGCACTCAAGGCCTTCCATCCTTGCGATGTTCTGAAGGAGTATTCTCAGTTTCACTGACTTCTCAGCGTCGGGTCTGATCTGGTCTCTCAGCTGCTCCATGGTGGAGTTGGTGTACTTGAAGTACATGTCGAGGTTAAGTCCGGAATATGACATCTGCTGTGCGAAGTCCTGGATGGATCTGTCAAGCTCATCGTTGACCATGACTGCGGGGATCTCGAAATCGTTGGCTGCCATGACCTTCTCTGCTGCCTCGTCTTTCATCTGGTTCTCAGCGTTCTTCTCTGCGGCTTCCTGAAGTCTCTTTCTGGTAGCGTCCTTCAGTTCCTCAAGTGTGTCGAATTCTGTTGCATCCTTTGCAAGATCGTCGTCCACGTCGGGAAGCTGCTCTTCTCTCACTTCGTGGATGTGGCAGTGGAATACTGCATCCTTGCCTGCAAGGTTCTCAGCCTGATAGTTCTCGGGGAATGTTACGTGAACGTCTCTGTCCTCGTCAGCGGATACGCCGATCAGTTCTTCCTCAAATCCGGGAATGAACATTCCTGAACCCAGCTTAAGAGTCTGCTTCTCAGCTGTGCCGCCCTCGAACTGCTCATCGCCTACGAATCCTGCGTAGTCGAAGTATACTGTGTCGCCTGTCTCGGCCTTTCTGTCAACGGAGACCATCCTGGCGTTTCTCTTCCTGATGTTCTCGATGTCGTTCTCCACGTCCTTCTCGTCGACTGTTCCGACCTTCTTCTCGACCTCAACTCCCTTGTAATCCTTGACTTCGATCTCCGGGAATACGGGAACGGTGATGGTTGCTGTGAAGCCTTCGCCCTTCTTGAGCTGAGTGAATTCAGCTGCGGGGCTGTCTATTACCTCAAGGCCAAGCTCGTCAAGAGCTTTCACATAGTTCTCTCTGAAGAGTTCATCCAGTGCGTCCTCAAAAAAGATGCCTTCTCCGTAATGTCTCTCGATGATGCTTCTGGGAGCCTTGCCCTTTCTGAAGCCGTCGATGGCAAACTGATCCTTGGTCTTCTGATAAGCGTCTATCTGAGCCTTCTCGAATTCCTCGGCTGTGAACTCCATCGAAAATTTGACCTTGTTGTCTTCTCTAGAAATAAATTTTGTTTCCATTGTGATATGTTTTCCTCCTGATGATCGTGTTAAGGGCCTATTAAGCCATTATTTGGCAACTATTATATCTCAAACAGCTTCTAAAGTAAAGGGAACAGCCTCAGTATCCGTCAAAATTCATCAAAAAAACAAAAAGAGCAACGGTTTTGACCGCCGTTGCCCTTAAATTAACGCTGTTTATTCGTTCAAAAGCTTGATTCCGCGGGAATATTTGCTCTTTAAACCCGGCAATAAGCCGTATTTTGAGGCGATTTCCTCGCTGAATCCTATAAGATCGGCCTCGGAGCCCTCCTTCAGTTCGATCTCCACCTCGGAAATACGCTCTTCCCTGCCTCCTGCGGAAATGATACCGTCGTCATAGGAGACCACGGCAATGGCTCCTTCATCATTCAGAGGCACGTCCAGTTCCCTTCTGGTGAACTGCATCTCCATAACGGGCACCAGCTTCTTCAGGGGAAGCATCACGCCCAGAAGATCCGAATACTGGCCTCCCACGGCCTTGTCCATCTCCTTGTAGACCGGAATGTCCTCCAGCACGTCGATCCCCGGTTTCTCCCTGAAATCGGGTCCCACCGCGAAGTTCTCCTCCTGCCTTCTGTAGAGTCCCTTGGTGCTCTTGTCAGAGCCCTTTCCGTATTTCACGGTCAGAACAGTCTGATCCCCCTCGGTCCTTATCCTGTAGACCACGTGGCTGTCCCTCAGCGCCCTGTCCTCACAGCC
>JAEEOX010000162.1 GCA_016284485.1 Bacillota bacterium
CTTATCTTAAAGAGAGGGATCTTGAGAGGTACAGAAACCTCATTACTCGTTTAGGATTAAGGAAGTAATCGGTCCGAAACTTAGGCGGGTTCAAAACCCGCCTTGATTATTGTTAAGAGCATTACAGGAGGTAGTTGCAATGCCAAGATTTACAGATTACAAAACTTATAATTATCCTCTCGGAGGACGCCTGCTTCAGATCGAGATCGGAAAGGTGGCCGAGCAGGCGAACGGACAGGCCTGGATCAGATACGGCGACACAGTCGTAAGCGTGACGGTCTGCTGCTCCAAGGAGCCCAGGGCGGGGATGGATTTCTTCCCCTTAAGCTGTGACTTCGAGGAGAAGATGTATTCCGTGGGAAAGATCCCCGGAGGATTCATCAAGAGAGAAGGACGTCCCTCGGAACACGCCATTCTTACTTCAAGGCTTATCGACAGGCCGCTGAGACCGCTGTTCCCGAAGGGTTTCTATAACGACGTTGTGGTGGTGGCCACATGCCTGTCCGCAGATCAGGACTGCTCACCGGAGATCACCGCAATGATCGGATCATCCATCGCCATCGCCATTTCGGACATCCCCTGGGACGGTCCCACAGCGGCGGTGAAGGTCGGAAGAGTTGACGGCAAGTTCGTCATCAACCCCACTCTCGAGCAGAGAGAGATCTCGGACATCGACATGACCGTGGCAGGAACCAAGGAAGCCATCATGATGGTGGAAGCCGGAGCAAAGGAAGTTCCCGAGATGGACATGCTGGACGCCATCATGTTCGCTCACGAGGAGATCAAGAAGATCGTTGAATTCATCGATCAGATCGTTGCCGAGGTTGGCAAGCCCAAGATGGAAGTTGAGCTCTACAAGCCCCTGGAAGAGATCGACCAGGCTGTCAGAGAGTACGCAGTTCCCAAGATGAAGGAAGCTGTCCTCACATTCGACAAGCTTGAGAGACTTGAGAACATGGACAAGGTCGAGCAGGACACCAAGGAGCACTTCGCGGAAGTATATCCCGAGGGCGACAAGGACATCGACGCCGTGCTCTACAACATCACCAAGGAATGCGTCAGGAACATGATCCTGGACGAGGGTATCCGTCCCGACTCCAGAAAACTTGACGAGATCAGGCCCGTATTCTGCGAGACCGGACTTCTTCCCAGAGTCCACGGAACAGGACTCTTCAAGAGAGGTCAGACACAGGTCCTCTCATCCTGCACACTGGCTCCCGCGTCTGAAGCCCAGACCATCGACGGGATCACCGAGCAGACAAAGAAGAGATACATCCATCACTATAACTTCCCGGGATACTGCACAGGCGAAGCCAAGGCTCCCCGTTCACCCGGAAGAAGAGAGATCGGACACGGTGCTCTCGCAGAGAGAGCGCTCCTTCCCGTCATTCCCGATGAGGAAGAATTCCCCTATGCCATCAGAGTGGTCTCCGAGGTGCTTTCCTCCAACGGATCCTCCTCAATGGCATCCACATGCGGATCCTGCCTGGCCCTCATGGACGCAGGCGTTCCCATCAAGAGACCGGTAGCAGGCATCGCCATGGGCCTCATCGAGCGCGTTAAGGAAGACGGAACATCACAGTTCGCCATCCTTTCTGACATCCAGGGAATGGAAGACTTCCTGGGCGACATGGACTTCAAGGTCACCGGAACCGAAGTAGGCGTTACAGCCATCCAGATGGACATCAAGGTCCATGGTCTCGACAGGGAGATCCTGGAGAAGGCCCTCAAGCAGGCCAAGGTGGGCAGAATGTTCATCATGGACAAGATGCTTGAAGAGATCCCCGAACCCAGGAAGGAAATGTCACCCTGGGCTCCCAGAGCTCTTTCCACAAGAGTACCTGTGGACAAGATCAGGATAGTCATCGGCAAGGGCGGAGAGACCATCAACGGACTTACCGAGAAATACGGCGTCAAGATCGACATCTCCGACGACGGACTTGTATCCGTTTACGGAACAGACGCTGCCATGACAGAAGCCTGCGTGGACGAGATCAAGACCCTTACCAAGGACGTGGTAGTGGGCGAGATATATGAGGGTACTGTCACACGTATCCTTTCCACAGCCAAGGGATCTGTGGGAGCATTCATCGAGATCCTTCCCGGCAAGGAAGGTCTGCTCCACATCTCCAGAATGGACAAGACCAGAGTCGCCAAGGTCGAGGACGTCATGAACGTAGGCGACAGAGTAACGGTCAAGGTAATAGAGATCGATTCCCAGAACAGGATCAACCTTTCCAGGAAAGAACTCCTCTAATGTGCAGTCCGTAAGGACTTTGAGAGACAATGCCTAATACAACAAGACCAACAACCAAAAAAAGAAGCTCCGGAAAGAAAAAATCGGGACTTAAGCTCACATGGCCGGAGGTTTTAGCTTCGGCCATTGTTCTCATATCCCTGGGATTCCTTCTGGGGCATTTTACGCTGGACAGCGGCTCATACAAGGGACTTCCCGCAGAGCAGGAGCTCAGATACAACGACTACGATACGTCATGCTACTACTATGACGATAACGGAAGACTCCATTACGAGGATGACAATTACAGGTCAGTGACGGTCATGGACGTTTCCTATGTCCAGAAGGAGATAGACTGGGATCAGGTCAAGGAGCAGGATATCGACATGGTCATGATCCGTCTGGGATTCCGCGGTTACAACAGCGGGATCAACACCCTGGACGAGTTCTACGAGAGGAACGTGGAGGGCGCCCGCAGGGCAGGCATCAAGATAGGAGTATATTTCTTCTCCCAGGCCATAACCCCTGAGGAAGCCATCGAAGAGGCGGATTTCGTCCTGAAGCACATCAAGGGCAAGCATATCGACGGACCCATAGCCTTCGACATGGAGCCTCTGCAGAACGCCAACAGGATCAACCACCTCACCTCGGAAGAACGGACCATGATCGCTGATGCTTTCCTCCACAGGATCGAGAAGAAAGGCCATGAAGCGCTTCTTTACGGCAATCCCACCTGGCTCGGGTCGAGCCTCTGGATGAGCCGCCTGACGAAGTACAATGTGTGGCTGGCACATTACACCAACTACACTCAGTGGCCCTACGATTACGTGATGTGGCAGTACACCAGCACTGGACGTGTCCCGGGAGTGACCGGAGACGTTGACCTCAGCGTCATGCTGATCAAGAAATAATTCAAAGGCGTTTTAGCCTCGCAGTATATTTTGCGGCCCCGCGCCGCGCAAAAAATCCAGAAGGAAGGGTTTTAATATGGCGAAGGATACAACACTTATACAGATGAAGGACATTTCCAAGTCCTACGACGGCGAGATAGTACTGGACGAGTTCGACCTGAACATCAGGGAGAATGAGTTCATCACGCTTCTGGGACCTTCGGGCTGCGGCAAGACCACCACCCTGAGGATCCTTGGCGGATTCACCAAGCCTGATACGGGAAAGGTGATCTTCGAGGGCACGGATATCACAGATATGCCCGCCAACAAGAGACCGCTGAACACGGTGTTCCAGAAGTATTCTCTTTTCCCCCACATGAACGTGGCGGAAAACATCGCCTTCGGCCTCAGGATCTCCGGCAAGTCCGCAGCCTACATAAACGACAAGATCAAATATGCTCTCAAGCTGGTGAACCTGGCGGGCTACGAGAACCGTGCGGTGACCTCGCTTTCCGGAGGTCAGCAGCAGAGGATAGCCATAGCCAGAGCCATAGTAAACGAGCCCAGAGTCCTTCTTCTGGACGAGCCGCTGGGCGCTCTGGATCTCAAGCTCAGGCAGGAGATGCAGTATGAGCTGATCCGCCTTAAGAACGAGCTTGGCATAACCTTCGTCTACGTCACCCACGACCAGGAGGAAGCCCTCACCATGAGTGACACCGTGGTTGCCATGAACAAGGGCTACATCCAGCAGATGGGCACGCCCGAGCAGATCTACAACGAGCCCGAGAACGCTTTCGTTGCGGACTTCATCGGCGACTCCAACATCTTTGACGGCATCATGATAGAGGACAGGGTGGTGGAGATCTGCGGCCACAAGTTCCCCTGCGTCGACGAGGGATTCGGCAGGAACAAGCCGGTGGACGTTGTCATCCGTCCCGAGGACATAATCATCGGAAAGCCCGGACAGGGGATGATCGACGGAGTTGTGACCTCCAATGTTTTCATCGGCGTCCATTACGAGATGTGCGTTGAGGCAGGCGGATCCGAATGGCTCTGCCAGAATACCAGAAGCTTCCCGGTGGGGACAGAGGTCTCCCTCAACGTGGAACCCGAAAACATCCAGATAATGAACAAGCCTCAGTCTGAGGACGAAGAGGCTATATCTCTTGAAGAAGTACTGGGAGAGGAGCAGCAGGAAGAATGATGAAAAAACTTTTCAGTGCTCCCTTCATCATCTTCATACTTGCGGGAACTCTCATCCCCATGGGTGTCGTGGCCTACTACGGCCTGACAGACAGGACGGGGGCCTTTACGGTGGAGAATCTCCTGGCAGTCTTTTCAGGCGACCATCTGACAGCGCTGATGCTCAGTCTTTTGCTTTCGCTGACCGCCACCTTGCTGTGC
>JAEEOX010000163.1 GCA_016284485.1 Bacillota bacterium
TAAATTAGTGTCATGTGTACTGAAGACATAGCCCGACACATAATTACAGGCCTCGGAATAGGTACGCATGGTATCCATAAGAAGTTCAGTCTCAGAAGGACTTGGCAGTATTTTCAGTTTTGCGGTAAGAGTCTGTTCCATATACTGATTATACCACAGAACTGCAGTAAAAGGAACATATGTTCGCACAAAAACAAATATAGAACAATCTAAGAAAGAGAAGAAGGGAGAAGAGATGCGGGCCGATAGGGACGCTCGTCCCGCCACCTTAAGAGGTGGGGGTTTCCGCGTCAAGATTTTTTGATGAAAAAGATAAACACACGGATGCTGGTGACGCTGGGACTTCTGGTGGCACTGCACATAATCCTTTCAAGATTCCTCAGCTTCAACGCCTGGAACATGAAGATCGGCCTGACCTTCATCGCAACCTTTGCGGGAGCCTATTTCTACGGCCCCCTGGCGGGAGCCATCGTGGGAGGTCTGGGAGATTTCCTGGGAGCGATACTTTTCCCCATAGGTGCATATTTTCCGGGATTCACCCTTAACTGCGCACTGACCGGCCTTGTCTTCGGACTTCTTTTGTACAAAAAACAGAGCCCCCTCAGGGTTGTGATCGCCGCAGTCATAGATCAGGTTGGTATATCCATGTGGATCACGCCTCTCTGGATATCCATCCTTTACGGATCGCCATACTGGCCGCTGATCGTGACCAGACTGCCTCAGATCGGCGTTATGCTGGTTGCAGAGATCGTGGTGCTCTTCGTAATGATCAAGGTGATGGACAGGGTCAAAAAAGCCGGATCCATCGAGGAGAAGGAACCTCCGAAGGACGAGAGAAGGGAACTCAGAAAGTCCCGCATCGCCGCAAGAAACGCTCTGACTCCTGAGGAGAGAGCGGAGAAGTCCAGAGCCATCTGCGAGAAGGTCCTGGCCTCCGACGAGTACAGGAATGCGAAGCGCGTGCTGATCTACTCTGCAATAAGAGGGGAAGTATCCCTCAGCGTGCTGGAGAACGATCCGTCTGCCAAAGAGAAGGAGATCGCCTATCCGCTGGTACTGGGCGCCAGACAGATGATAGCCCTGGTACCCAACGGCGAGGAAGGAATGGTGGAGGGCTTCCACGGCATCAAGGAACCCGACAGGAACAATTCCAGAGAGATCGCTCCCGAAGACTTCGACCTGATCATCTGCCCCTGCACAGCCTTCGATGAACAGCTGGGCCGCATGGGCATGGGAGCCGGCTACTACGATACATACCTTGAGGCTTGTAAGAATGCCAGGATCGTGGCTGTGGCCTTCGAATGCCAGAAGGCGGATTCCGTCATGAGGCAGGAGTGGGATAAGCCCATGGACAAGGTATTCACTGAGGACAGGATCTACGGATGAACGTAAGAATTATCTGCATAGGTAAATTAAAAGAAAAATACTGGACCGACGCGGTCAGCGAATATTCCAAGAGGATCAGAAGATTCTCAGGGCTGGAGATCGTCGAACTGAAGGAGAGTCTGCTTCCCTCCAATCCCTCCCTGAAGGACGAGGAAAAGGTGAAGGAGGAAGAGGGCAGGGAGATCCTCAGGACCATCAAAAAAGACGAATATGTCATTACCCTCGAGATAAAGGGCAGATCGCTGAACTCAGAGGAACTTGCATCCAAGATGGCAGATCTGGCCCTTACGGGGCATCCTGACATCGCCTTCATCATCGGCGGCAGCCTGGGTCTGAGCCCGGAGGTGTCAGCCAGGGCCAACTTCAAGCTCAGCTTCAGCAGCATGACGTTTCCCCATCAGCTTATGAGGGTGATCCTCCTGGAACAGATCTACAGGAGCTTCAAGATCAACAACCACGAGACCTATCACAAATGAAGGATTTGGTCTAAAGTCTATTGACGGTGTACTCAAATGCGAGTACACTTTTTTTGTAAATAAATCTTTTCAAAAGGGGTGGAATCAGAATGACAAAGAAGAAAAAGAGAATTATAGTGATCGCTCTGATCGCACTGGTCATAGCGGCGGCAGCAGGCTGGTTTCTCTTCGGACCCTCAGGGGGCGAAGATGCCGGCGATGTTTACGTGCAGAAGCTTTCGGACATCATGGGCATAGTCACCGCCGACCGGTTCTCCGGTGTGGTGGAGGCTCAGCAGACCCAGGATTACAAGAGGGCTGAGGGCCAGACCATAAGCAAGATCTATGTGACACAGGGCCAGACGGTGAGCGCAGGGGATGCTCTTTTCGAGTATGACGTCACCGAGGCCAAAAACAATGTCCAGATGGCCAATCTGGAGATCGAGGGTCTGAACCAGCAGATAAACGCTCTTTCGGGGAGCGCATCAGACCCCAACATAAAGATCGAGATAATCCAGCTCCAGACTGAGATCGAATCCAAGAGGATGGAGATCAGGGGATATCAGCAGCAGATCGACCAGAGCGTGGTGAAGAGCTCGGTATCCGGCATAGTCAAGGCTGTCAACGAGTCCGGCTACGATAATCAGGGCATGGAAGCCCCCATCGTATCCGTGATGGAATCCGGCGAATACAGGATCAAGTGCAAAATAAACGAGCAGCAGATCTCCCTCATCAACGTGGGGGATCCGGTCATAGTCCGTTCCAGAGTGGACGAGACCAAGACCTGGACAGGCACGGTCACCAAGATAGAGACCGAACCTGCAAATTCCAATTCCAACGAGATGTACTACGGAGGAGGGGGCGGTGACACAGCCTCCCAGTATCCTTTCTACGTCACCCTGGAATCCGCCGAAGGACTGATGCTCGGTCAGCACGTCATAGTTGAGCCGGACAGCGGAGAAGGCGGACATAAGGAAGGACTCTGGGTGGATCAGAGCCTGATCGTCATGAATGACGACGGCACTTACTACGCCTGGGTAGGAGAGAACGGCAAGCTCAGAAAGAGGACTGTCGAGATCGGCGAGACCGACGACGAGACCTTCACATATCAGGTGCTGAGCGGTCTTACATTGAACGATCTCATCGCATGGCCCGACGAGACCTACAGGGAAGGAATGAAGGTGATCGATACCGCCTCTATGTCTTTCTCTGAAGAAATGGAGGGCTAGGGATGGCACATATTTTGGAATTGAGCGGCATCTATAAGAGCTATGGCATGGGGGAACTGGCTCTTCCCGTACTGAAGGACGTTTCCTTCACTGCGGAGAAGGGCGAGTACATTGCCATCATGGGTCCCAGCGGCTCAGGCAAGTCCACCCTCATGAACATAATCGGATGCCTGGACAGACC
>JAEEOX010000164.1 GCA_016284485.1 Bacillota bacterium
TTTCTTCTGGATCTGGGCCAGCGCCGCTTCCAGAGCCTTATCTTTATCGTTGTTTACTTGATTAGCCATATCCTTCTCCTTGTAAAGAACATTTGTTCTTTTTTAACTATACTATAGATTTGGATTCCGGTCAAGGATTATTTTGATTATTTAAAGAACTTCGGCTATGGCGTCGTACAGCTGATCGTACGTTTCGAGAGCCTTGAGTTCAGGGTGATCTTTTTTGAGTGTTTCCGTTGTCCTGAAGAGGAAACCTGCCTTTGAAGCCAGGATCATTCCCAGGTCATTGTAGCTGTCGCCCACAGCAATGGTGTCGTATCCGATGGACTGCAGACCGCGTACAGTGGTGAGCTTGGATTCTTTGCATCTCATTCTGAAGCCTGTGATCATGCCGTCCTCCCCTACCACCAGTTCATTGCAGAGAAGAGTGGGCATTCCAAGTTTCTTCATGAGAGGATGTGCGAACTGAGTGAAGGTGTCGCTGAGGATCACAGCCTGTGTCACGTCCCTTAATCTGTCCATGAACTCACGGGCTCCGGGGAACGGGTCGATCTTTGAGATCGTCTCCTGTATCTCCCTGAGTCCAAGGCCGTGTTCTCTCAGGATGTCTATCCTGTAATTCATGAGCTTGTCGTAATCAGGCTCGTCTCTGGTGGTCCTTCTGAGCTCGGGGATGCCGGTCTCTTCGGAGAAAGCGATCCATATCTCCGGCACCAGAACGCCTTCCATGTCCAGGCATACTATGTTCATCGTGCTACCTCTTTCAGTCGAACAATAACTTTTTAATTGCATAGGCGACCCCCTCTTCGTCGCAGGAAAGGGTCACGAAATCGGCGGATCTCTTTACAACTGGGAGTGCGTTCTCCACGGCCACACCGAATCCGGATTCCTCCAGCATGGCACAGTCGTTGGGACTGTCCCCGAAGCTCATTGTCTCTCTGAGAGGGACTCCGGTGAGCTCAGAAAGGATCCTTAAGCCGTTGGCCTTGGAAGTGGAACTTCCTCCTATCTCGATGTTATAGGAGGTGGAAGACGTCACCGTGCAGCGGTCCTGAAGGGCTTCCAGTTCCTCCCATACTTCCTGTTTCTTTACAGGGTCTTTGATAATTATATTGATGTTCTCAATGGTGTCAATATGCTGTTTCCAGAACTCCCAGATATCATCCACCGGCTTTCTGGTGGTGAGAACATATTCGGAGCCTTCCGGAGTGTGGGCTCTGTCTATGAAGTACTGATATCTCTCTTTGGAGATGTATGCTCCGCCCTCCGAAAAAACTTCTATGGGATATCCGAGTTTCAGCAGATGATCCCTCAGCCATTCCGACACTTCAGGCTCGATGTAATCCGAGTACAAAAAACTCTTGTCCCTGAAATCGACGATCTGAGCGCCGTTTGAGCAGATAACGTAACGGAGACCGTTTATTCCCTCAATGCTCCTGGGAAGGGCAACCAGGGGCCTTCCTGTGGCTACTACGACCTGTATACCTCTTCTGATGGCTTCCTCCAGAGTGTTTTTTGTGTTCTCGGTCAGACCGCGGCTGGTAAGAAGAGTCCTGTCCAGGTCAAGGGCGATGAGTCTTATGTGTCTGAGTATCTCGATTTTCTCTTCAGAAAAGATCATTTGATGGCCTGATAAACTTCGTTAAACATTCTCAAAATAAAGTATTCTCTGTTCCAGTTCCGTCCCCTGCTCCTGATCCTCACCTCGGTAACGTGAGTCTCTCCTTTGTAGGTAAGGCCGATGTAGGCCAGTCCCGCAGGTTTTTCGGGGCTCATGTCATCTGGTCCGGCCACGCCGGTGACTGCGACGCAGATGTCAGATCCGGACACCTTGCTCAAGCCCTCCGCCATCTCTGCGGCAACTTCCGGAGACTCTGCGGTATACTTCGAAAGGGTCTCGGATGATACTCCCAGTTCCTCTTCTTTTGCTTTATAGGAATATGTGACGATGCCTCTGTCGAACACAGAAGAGATGCCGGGAATGTCGGTGAGAGCTTTTGCGAAGCCTCCTCCGGTGCAGCTCTCCGCACAGGAAATGGTGATGTGATCTTCAATCAGTTTCCTGCCCACGACGGTCTGGAGATCCTCGTCGTCGTAACTGTATATATACTCACCTATAAGGTCTTTTACCTTCTCCACCATGTCCATGCAGGCGGCTTCAGCCTCTTCCAGAGTGTCTCTTTCGGAGGTGATCCTGAGGCTGCACTCCCCTTCCTTGGCGTAGGTCGCGATGGTCGGGTCAGTCTGCCCGTCTATCAGGGGCAAAAGAACTGTTTCCATCCTGGATTCACCCAGACCTATAGTCCTGATGATCCTGTAGTAGATGTAATGCTCTCTGCGCGCCTCAAGTATGGGTCTCACCTGAAGCTGGAACATCTCAGTCATTTCTCTGGGAGGTCCGGGCATGGAGATGATGATCCTTCCGTTCTTCTCTATCATGAATCCGGGAGCGGATCCGTGGAGGTTGGGAAGAACAGTGCAGTTGTTCTCAGGGAACCAGGCCTGCTTCCTGTTGTTTTCAGTCCATTTGTACCTGGAAGACCTGAAATGTTCTTTCAGTATCTCCAGCTGGTCGGGATATTCCACCACCTTCTCGCCGAAGAATTCCGAGATCACTTCTTTTGTGAGATCATCTTCCGTTGGCCCGAGACCGCCAGTGGTGATCACAAGGTCGCAGTCTCTGTAGACTATGCCCAGAAGCTCCCTGAGCCTTCCCGGATTGTCTCCCACCGTGTAATGGTACATCACGTCATAGCCCAGGTCCTGGAGATTCTTTGAAATGTATGCGGCGTTGGTGTTGACCACCTGACCGAATAATATCTCTGTTCCTACTGTGAGGATCGCTGTTTTCATATCTGAATCCTTTAGTCTTTGAATACCTGTTTGTTATCGAGAACGTACTGTACTCCGGATACCACCGTCATCACAAGGGATGCCCAGAGCATTACCTTGGACAGAACGGTGAACCAGTTCATATCTATTACCGGGCAGAGAAGCAGCATGGGTACCGCGAACATCTGAAGTACGGTCTTGATCTTGCCGCTCATGGCTGCGGCGATCACGATTCCCTTGGAGGCTGCCACAGTCCTCACTCCTGCCACCAGGAACTCCCTGGCCAGAATGATAACCAGCATCCATGCGGGAACAGGATCGGGGACCATCAGGAGGAAGGCGCTGTAGACCAGCACCTTGTCCGCAAGGGGATCCATTATCTTGCCGAAATTGGTGACCAGATCATACTTCCTTGCGATCTTGCCGTCCAGCATGTCCGTAAGGGACGCCAGAACGAAGATCACAAAGGCGATGAGATAGTGCCCTGTATAGTATGAGATTATAAAGAACGGTACAGCCACCACTCTTGCGACTGTCAGTTTGTTAGGAAGATTCATATCTCTCACTCCTCCGTTTCAAATCCTGTAAGGTCATAGTCGAAGGCGTCCTCGATCATGACGCTGACGATGTCTCCCGGTCTCAGCTCCCGGCGGGACGTGAAAATGACAGAATCGTCGATCTCCGGAGCATCGTACATGGTACGTCCAACGTAGCTTCCGTCTTCATCCGGACCGTCCACGATGACCCTGAGGGTCCTGCCTGTCATCTCTGCATTATGTTCGTTGGATATCTCCATCTGAGCCATCATTATGAGGTCCAGTCTCTCCTGTTTGACGTCTTCGGGGATCTGATCCTCTCTGTCGCCGGCGGGAGTGCCCTCCTCCTGGGAATAGCTGAAGACTCCCAGTCTCTGGAATTTCTGCTCTCTCACGAATTCCATGAGATCATCGAAATCCTTCTGGGTCTCCCCCGGGAATCCAACGATCAGCGTGGTCCTGATGGATATGTCCGGCATGGCTTCCCTGAGCTTCTTAAGGGTGGTCCTGATGGACTTTCCTGTGGACCGTCTCCGCATCTCCTTCAGCACCTTATCAGATGAATGCTGGATGGGAACGTCTATGTAGTGGCAGATCTTTGGCTCAGTGGCCATTACATTTATCAGGTCGTCGGTGATCCTGTCTTCATAGCAGTACATGAGCCTTATCCACTCTATTCCATCCACCTTCACCAGCTGGCGCAAAAGATCCGCCAGCCTGTAATCCCTGTACAGATCTGTACCGTAGTTGGTAAGGTCTTCGGCAATGAGAATCAGCTCCTTCACGCCTGCATCGGCAAGATAACGAGCCTCTTCCAGAACGTCCTCCTTCTTCTTGGAGCGGAAGCCGCCTCTTATATCAGGTATGGCGCAGTATGCGCAGCGGTTGTCGCAGCCCTCCGCGATCTTGAGGGTCGCAGAATACGGATGTTCACCCAGGTCTCGTTTGAGGAAAGGAAGGAAGCTGTCATATTTATGGCTCACCTCCACCCTGCCTGCGGGCATGTTTTCCAGTAGTTCCGGCAGATGTCCGTATTCGTTGACTCCTATGAAGAGGTCCACCTCAGGCATCTCTTCTCTGAGCTCCTCTGCAAACCTGGTGGAAAGGCAGCCGGAGACCACGAGCTTCTGGCCATCCTCCTTGGTCTCGGCCAGTTCAAGGATCCTGTCGATGGATTCTCTCTTGGCGTCATCGATGAAACCGCAGGTGTTGACAATGATAACGTCCGCATCATCCGGTGAGTCTGTGATCACGTGGCCTGTCTCCCTGAGGAGATATTTTGCGGCATCGGAATCATAGAAATTTTTGGGACATCCCAAAGTGTCAAAATATATCTTCATATAGGTCTATCCGATCTCCATCTCTTCCTGCTTTTCCTTAAGCTCTTCGAACTCTTCTCTGGTCATCAGGACCTTTCTGGGGCTGGAGCCGTCCTGTGGTCCGACCACGCCCATATCCTCCATGATATCCACTATCCTGGCGGCACGGTTGTATCCGATCCTGAATCTTCTCTGAAGAAGAGAAACGGATGCCTTGCCGGAGTCGATGACGCACTCGATGGAATCCATCAGAAGTTCGTCGGTATCTGAATCCTGCTCCTTGCCTCCCTTAGGATCCACTGTTGAGCGTTCCATTCTCTCCAGGATCTCGATCTGCTTCTCGTTGTTGGTCTCGATAGCCTGTTTCTTGACGTAATCGATGACAGCGTTGACTTCTCTGTCTGAAACGAAGCAGCCCTGAACACGTGTGGGCTCGCTCTGGCCTATGGGGCTGAAGAGCATGTCGCCCTTTCCTATGAGCTTCTCTGCGCCCTTCTCGTCCAGGATCGTCATCGAGTCAACATGTGAGGATACCGCAAAAGCGATCCTTGAAGGAATGTTAGCCTTGATGACGCCGGTGATGACGTCAACTGAAGGTCTCTGGGTAGCAACGATGAGGTGCATTCCTGCGGCTCTCGCCTTCTGAGCGATCCTCATGATGGAATCCTGAACCTGCTTGGGAGCGGCCATCATAAGGTCGGCCAGCTCGTCTATGACGATGACCACCTGTGGAAGGACCTTTTCAGGTTCGTCGTTCATGGTCACCAGGTCATTGTAGGATGCAAGGTCTTTTGCACCTTCGATGGAGAACTTGTTGTATCTCTCCTCCATCTCGGCAACAGCCCAGTTAAGAGCGGCCGCCGCCTTGGTGGGATCTGTGACAACGGGGACATAGAGATGAGGAATACCGTTGTAGTTGCTGAGTTCCACCACCTTGGGGTCGATGAGTATCAGCTTGACCTCATCGGGATTGGCCTTGTACAGGAGGGATGTCAGTATGGAGTTGATACACACTGATTTACCTGAACCTGTGGAACCTGCTATGAGAAGGTGCGGCATGGACTTGAGGTCAGCAACCACTGCGTTCCCGCCGATGTCCTTTCCAAGAGCGATGGATATCTTGGACTTGGCGTCCCTGAAGTTCTGGGAATCGATTATCTCTCTGATGTAAACGGGAGAAGACTTCTCGTTCTCGATCTCGATTCCTATGGCAGCCTTGCCCGGAATCGGAGCCTCGATCCTGATGCTCTTGGCTCTGAGGTTCAGAGCGATGTCATTTGCAAGAGATACGATGCGGGCGACCTTTACTCCGAAAGCAGGCTGGACCTCGTATCTTGTTACTGAGGGTCCCTGAGTGACCTGGATAACTGAAGCATCCACGCCGAAGGACTTGAGAGTCTCCTCGAGTTTCTCAGCCCTGGCCTGGAGAGACTGTACTGATTCCTTGCTTCCTGCCACCGGCTTGTCCAGAAGATTGATGGGCGGCATCTTGTATTTCTTGCTGACCTTGGTACGGTTTATCTCGTCCTGTGACAGCATGGCCTGTGAAGCCTCCTGCTTGGATATGGGCTTCACGTGCTCCTTGTCGGGAACTGATACGGTTTCCTTCTCAGAGGTCCTGCCGTCCACGTCATCATATTCGGGAGACGGTGCGTCCCCTTCCAGTCCATAACCATGTTTTACCTCAGACTTGCCGTCAAGGCCGGTGGAGTCTGACTTCTCGGATTTGCCGAAAAGATTGTCGCTGTTGAGAAGGCTCAGGATGCCTGCCTGTTTCTTGTCCTTCTTGCTTGTGGGATTGACCAGCTCTGAGATCGGTACGTAAACATCCTCCTTGCCGGAGGCCACGCCGATCTGATCCGCCGTCTTGACAGGGATCTCTCTCCTGGGCATGTCTTCGGCTGACGGTTTCTTCACCGTTGGCCATGGATCGTGAGGAACGCTTTCCACGGCTCTGGCCATGTTGTCTGCGTCGTCAAGATGAGCGTTCTCTTTCATGAGCCTGTGCTCTTCCATCTTTTCTCCAAGCTTCTGGAGTCCCTTGGATATGGGAGTGTTGATGATGAGCATGAGACAGACCAGGGTGACCACAATGCTGAAGATCCAGGCTCCGGCCTTGCCCAGCCACTGAAGCAGAGCCTGGGCGATGATCATTCCGAAGAGACCGCCTGACTTAAGAGTCACACCTTCAACATAGAACTCTTTTACTATACCTACTAAATTCCAGTTTATCGTTGTGACATCCACGAACCTTATGGAGTTCATGGTGCACGCCATGAAGACCAGAAGTATCAGAAGAAGCAGTGTCTTCAGATTGAAGTGAGAAGTCTTCTTGGCGAAAAGCAGCACTCCGAAAACGATCAGTATGAACGGGAATACCTTGGCCATGTGGCCGAAAAGTCCCTGCATTACATCTTTGAGCATCACGCCCAGCGTGCCTGCTCCCCCTGTGAAGACGCTTACCGCGAAGAAAATGCCCAGTGCGATGGTTATTATCGCCCAGATCTCATCCACCACCCGCTTGTCAGCCTTACGCTTTTCCTGGATCTCCTTGGCCTTCTGTCTGGCCTTGGAGTGCGGATCGGTTTTGGCGGTCTTAGTCTTTGTAGTTGACTTAGCCATTTAAATACCTCTTTTTACAGTTTATTTAAAAGCAAATATGTTAATGATGATAACGGCTGCTGCAAGTACGAACAGATAGTATGAGAAGTACTTCAGCTTGCGGTTCTGTACTATCCTGAGCATGATCTTGATGGCGAAGAGTCCGCAGAGGAATGATACTATCACTCCAACGATGACTGGGCCAAGAGATGCTCCTCCCAGTCCTGACTTGATGCCGTCCGGAAGTTCAAGGATTACTGAACCCAGTATCGTCGGGATCGAGATCAGGAAAACGTATTTCACTGCGAACTTCCTGTCCAGCTGGACGAGAAGTGATGAGAAAAGCGTTGATCCGGATCTTGAGATCCCGGGGATGATGGCGATGCCCTGAACGATACCGATGAACAGAGCATTTCTCACGTTCATGTTCTCTATGGTCCTGTGGCCGGTGCCGATGTTTTCAGCTATTATGAGCATGATGCCCGTTATGACGAACATGCATGCTATGATGATGGGCTTGGAATACATTCCCTCAAAAACATCGCCGAATACGAATCCTATTATGGCGGTGGGGATGCAGGAAATGATAATCATCACCCCCAGCTTTCTTACAGGACGTTCGTCAAGCCTCAGTCCCCTTCCCTTTACCAGATCGCCGATGGTGACGAACAGTTCCTTCACCAGCTCAACGATGTCTTTCCAGAAACATACGAAGACTGCGATAAGGGTCCCGAAGTGAAGCAGCACTGCATACAGCAGAACTGCATCTTCCTTGATACCGAAGAAATGCTCCAGAAGAGCCAGATGTCCGGAAGATGAAATCGGAAGGAACTCAGCAAGTCCCTGCACAAGTCCAAGTATTACTGCCTGTAAATAAGTCATAATCTCAATTCTCCTTTATAGTTTTATGTTTGAACCAGTTACAGTATTCATTGACGGGACAGATGTCGCATTTGGGCCTCTGGGCACTACAGATGCGTCTCCCGTGAAATATCAGAAGATGATGGGCTTCCGTCCATCTTTCGTGGGGAAGGACCTTCATAAGGGATTCCTCGGTCCTGAGGACGTCCTTCTCATTCACCAGCCCCAGCCTGTTGGAGACCCTGAAAACATGGGTGTCCACAGCGATCCGCTGCTCTCCGAAGCCCTCAGCAAGGACCACGTTGGCGGTCTTTCGGCCAACGCCGGGGAGACTCATGAGCTCTTCCCCGGTACCGGGAACTTCACCGTTAAATTCTAATGCAAGTTTCCCGGAAAGTGCAATTATATTTTTTGCCTTGGTCCGGTACATGCCTATGGTACGGATTATCTCCTGAACATCTCTTTCGTCGGCGGCAGCCAGGCTCTCGGGGTCGGGGTACTTTCCGAACAGTACCGGAGTCACCTTGTTCACAGACTTGTCCGTCGTCTGCGCGGAAAGCACTACCGAGATCAGCAGCTGGAACCTGTCACCGAAGTCCAGGGCACACCCTGCATCGGGATAGGTCTCCTTCAATATGTCGAGCAAAGTTGTAACGTCTTTTTTCTTCATTGATTTTATCAACAGCCAATGCTAAAATTGTATACGATTTCAGTTACAAGGAGAGACAAATGGCTGACCTTGATTTTTTAACTGAGGATGGCGCATCCTCCGTATCCCCCCAGGATCTTGCAAAACAACAGCTCATGAGAGACATCATCACAGGAGAGATCCGTCCCGGCCAGAGGCTCATCGAGAGCAAACTCTGTGAACGTTTCGGTCTTTCCAGACCGCCTCTCAGGGAGATCATAAACCAGCTTGCCGCAGAGGGTTTCGTTGAACTGATCCCCAACCGCGGTGCTTTTGCTGTGGCTTTCGGTCCCAGAGAGGTTGAAGACATCCTGTTCCTCAGGAATCTGCTGTATCCCCAGGCTGTCCAGTGGGCCATCGAAAGGATCACGTCGGACGAATTCGAATCTCTTATGGAAGCCTACAATTTCATAAGCTTCTACACACCTACAGGTGATATCAATAAACTCCGCAGATTCGTAGTTGAATTCGACCGCATCGTGTACAGAGCCTGCAAATCCCCGGAGATCAGGAGAGACCTTGAAAAGTATGACACGATCATAAGATGGTATTATGAAAACGTGGTCATGCCCATGAACTACCCCGACAATCTTCTCAGCGAATACAAGGCCATCTATGACGCCTTCGTATCCAGGAAACCTGATCTTGGCGCTGAAGTTGCCAGAAAGCACATGTTCTACAGCACCCTCCGCATCAGACGCAGAGTCTGATCAGAGCAAAATATCCATGAGCGCCGACACTATGGGCGAGATTATTCTTCCGGTAAGTCCGAAGATTATGATGGCCATGAGTATCAGCGATCCTCTTCTGTATACAGGGAGCCACCAGTCGTATTTCCTCAGGTTGAAGATCTGCGTTATTATTCCCCAGCCGTCCAGAGGCGGACAGGGTATCAGGTTGAACACCATGAGAAGCAGATTCATGTAGACCACGTAGGCGCAGATCATGTACAGGTAGTACAGAGCGTCCGAGGGTCCATGCTGATAGGCTGAAAGGATCCCTTTTGATATAAACGAGAATATGATGGCAACTATGAGGTTGACCGTCACACCCGCAATGGAGACGATGAATTCGTCTCTTCTTTTTTTCTTGTAAAAGACCGGGTTGATCTCCACCGGTCTGCCCCATCCGAATCCTGCGATGAGAAGGAAGAGGAAACCCATGGGATCGATATGCCTAAGCGGATTGACTGAAAGTCTTCCCTGAGCCTTAGGCGTGGGGTCTCCCAGCCAGTACGAGGTGTAGGCGTGTCCCGCTTCGTGGAGGGCGATCCCTATGACGATGCCCGGCAGCATCAGCACCCTTGAAAGGATGGCGTCGCCTAAGTTCTCTGTGCCGTTCATCAGTCTCTCAGCGATGAGTATGGCTATGAAGACCCAGAAAAGCGGGTCCATGCTTTTGAAAAATCTTTTGATCGAATCTATCATTTTGAGATCATCCTTCGTACAGGATGCGCATTATGGAACTGTATGTTCCCGCATCCAGATCGGGTTCCTGGGCGTTATCCTGCCCGGGGTAACTGTTTCCTTCAATGAGGAGCGGACCTCTGTCTGCGCTTATTGCAACATCCCAGCCCACATAACCGACCTGAGGGACCACAAGTGAAGCCTCTTTGACAAGGGATACCACCTCGTCCCAAAGGGGTATCTGGAATCCCTTGAGCGTTACTCCGGACTCGGGAACGGTCTTATAGACTCTCCTCTGCTTGTCGTATCCGTCAGAGATGACCACGCCGGTCTTAAGGTCGTAGACAACGCCGATGCCTCCGGCGTTGAAGTTATCAACGAATATGCCGTTCTGGCCCATGCGTATTCCGCCTGCGACTATTCTGGCCTCGCCGTCCTTAAGGATGGTGATGACACGGATGGTGTTCACTGAGGTGGAGCACAGGAGATCCATTGTAGGATGCTGTCTGACAACTTCTTCCACAAGGGGTTTGGAATCCCTTACCAGATGTTCATAGAGTTCATCCACGTCCCATTCAGATATCCTGATCTTCTCTATGCCTGTGCCGCAGCTGAGCCCCAGAGGCTTTGCGATGATATATTCTTTATCCTTCAGGAACTCCCTGAAAGCCTCGGGCCCACGGCCTTCGACTCTGGCTTCCTCAGGAAGAGCGGTCCCCTCAGTATGACCGTACATGATGCCCTCTCCCACCAGCATCCAGTCTCTCTTCACATAGGCGTTGAACTTCTTGTTGAACATTGCCTTGCTCTCGAAGTAGTTGATGTATCTGAGGTCGTTGAAATGTTTGTAGAGCTTGTTGTTCTTGCCTACGGTCAGTATCTCGTTCCTCTGCTTCGAGTTCTTTTCATACATTCTGAAAGCCTCGTAGTCCACGTGGCCGGAACCGTACCTTACGGTGCAGTAAAAAATGTCCAGGAGCACTGCCCTCCAGGGTCTGCCGGTGATCGAGGATACGCGTTTGGCGGTCTCCGTGAATCTGGAAAGATCCAGACCCTTTAGTTTTTTGAGATAGAACGAAAGGTTCATAAATTCCTCCTGAGCTCGTTGAGCCTGTATTCGTAGGCCTCCATGGCCTCTTTTTCGAAGGGTATCTTATCATCGAGGCCCAGAAGCCTCAGGATGTACTTAAGGAAATGGGGATTCATTATGAAACAGGGTCCCAGGGAATATGTGGCGAAGAAATTCTTCACGTGAACGCCCTCCCTCTTGGTGTCCGGATTCATCCCGATGCCCTTCTCTATGTCGATGAAGTAATCGTTGAAATCGCCGTAGGCGAAGCTGTACTGGCTCCTGTGGCCCAGAAGTGTCATGCCGTCGAAGTCTCCGATGTACTGGGAGTTGTGACGCATTTCCTTCATGTGTCTTACAGCCTTGTAGTCGAATATGGAAAGACCCTGGATGTGGATCTTGTCATCGCTCATGACCTCGTCGCCTTCAATGGCAGTCCCGAATATCTCCAGCGCGTTGCCGGTGACAAGGAAGATCACTCCCTGTCTTATGGCCTCTATCAGCTGGCCTCTGTAGGGCATCAGCAGCCTGATGGTGTTCTCCTGCTTCTCTTCGGTCATGCAGCCCATGTAGACCATGTCCGCCTCGCCTTTTGCGAAGAGAGGTACGTCCCCGGGATGGGTCTCAACGATATTGATCTCCGGGCTGCACCTTCTGAGATATTCCATGTTG
>JAEEOX010000165.1 GCA_016284485.1 Bacillota bacterium
GCTTTCAGGCCTAGCATGGCCATGTCCTTGTTCTGGAACTGGGACCTCTCGTTCTGGCATGTCACCACGATCCCTGTGGGAAGGTGGGTGATCCTGATAGCGGAGTCGGTCTTGTTGACGTGCTGGCCGCCGGCGCCTGAGGAACGGTAGGTGTCGATCCTCAGATCCTCGGGATTGATCTCCACCTCCACGTCATCCGTGAGCTCCGGTGTCACCTCCACCAGCGCAAAAGACGTCTGCCTCTTGCCCTGGGCATTGAATGGAGATATCCTAACCAGCCTGTGAGTGCCCTTCTCATTCTTGAGATAGCCGTAGGCGTTCTCGCCCTCAGCGATTATGGTGGCGGACTTGATGCCTGCCTCGGTATCGTCCTGGTAGTCCAGGACTCTCACCTTGTAGCCCTTGGAGTCGCACCATCTGCTGTACATCCTGAAGAGCATCTCCGCCCAGTCCATGGCCTCCACTCCGCCGGCTCCGGCGTGTATGGAGAGGATGGCGTTGTTCTTGTCGTACTTTCCGGTGAGGAGGGTGGATATCCTGAGAGATTCCAGTTCCTCCTTGAACTTCCCGAAGTCCTCCACTATGGAATCGGCCGTTTCCTCGTCCTCCTCCATTTCGCAGAGCTCGATCATCTCCTCGATGTCGCGGAGAGCCGTCTCCATCTTCTCGTAGGACTGGATGGTCTGCTCCATGCGGCTCTTGTCGGTCATGACCTTCCGGGCATATTCCGCATTGTTCCAGAAGTCCGGCTGTTCAATTTCTCTGTTCGTTCTGTCCAGTTCATCTTTGACCCTGTCCAGGTCAAAGGGACCGGCGAACGTCTGCCATTACCGGTCTTAATTCCGGTATTTCCTGCTTGATGGGATCAAGTTTGAGCATTCGTCTTTCCCCTTTCACGCATCCACTGCGTATATTTTAAGATCTGACAAGTCCCATTTTCGGGGCTCGTCGGGTTAAATCGTCTATTTGCGTTCTACAATCAGATCGCCGTGGCCTGTCTCGCGGACCGCCTTCAGCACTTCTTCTTCGTATTTTCTGTCAATGGTGATCAGCGCACCGTCGGTTCCTATGGGCAGGAAAACCACCGAGTGGGGTCCCAGCAGCACTGCCATGATGTTGGTCCACTTCTGTGCGATGGTCTTTTTATCATCCTCGAATGTGACGCCCTCACCGTTGACATCGATGTACCTTGTGCCGTTGCCTGCCATCATGGCGTTGATCTGCCTGTTGCCCCTTACCAGGTATATCACGAAGAAAACTACCACGAACACCAGCATTCCGGCCAGGAGCAAAAAGATCGGATCCCTGTCCTGTCCGAAGAGCAAAAGCATTATCACCACCATGACTATGTAAAGTATGGTGGGCAAAAGCATAGCCTTGATGAAGCCCTTTATCTTCTTGTTGGGGTTTTTCTGGAATCTTTTGTAGTTGGATGCCACGTAGAGCACCTCGTCATAGTATTCCCTTCTCCCCGTTTCGTTTACTGTTATCCTCATTGATTCCTCCCACAGCAATTCTTGTATTTTTTGCCCGAGCCGCAGGGGCAGGGGTCGTTGCGTCCGATCTTGGGCTGTTCGCGTCTGAAGGTCTCAGGCTTCCTGGCGTCCTCCGGCTTCGGAGCCTCCTTGGGAAGCTGACCGTTTCGTCCGGTGCCCTGAACCTGGAAGGCCTGATTGGTCTGGGCTGCGCTTCCGCGGGTCACCGTCTCGTCGCGGTACTCGTCCTTGATCTCACGGTCAGCGTGAGCCACTTCCTTACGGGTGGTACCGGTCCTGAGAGTGACGTTGTAGCAGAACCTGACGGTCTCTTCCTGGATCTCGGCTATCATCAGTTCGAACATGTCGAAGCCCTCGTTGGCGTAGGCCACGGCGGGATCCATCTGTCCCAGGGACCTGAGGCCGATGCCCTTCTTAAGGTCGTCCATGGCGTCGATATGGTCCATCCAGTGGTTGTCCACCACCCTCATCATGACCATCTTTTCCACTTCTTTCATGGTCTCGTCGCCGATCTCCTCCACCTTGAGAGCGTAGAGCCTCTTCATCTCTTTGTTCACGTATTCCTTGAGATCGTCCTCAGTCCAGTGAAGCATGATCTCAGGCTCGTAATCGATGGGGGTCCACTTGGCGGTGAGTGCCTTCATGTGGTCATTCAGATATTCGAAGTCCCACTCCTCCGGGTACTTGGAGCCAACGGTGGCGGTGGCGCAGCTGTTGTCTATGAGA
>JAEEOX010000166.1 GCA_016284485.1 Bacillota bacterium
GCGAAGTGCTTGTCCTTGAATTTTTTCTTGAGAGACTTGAGTTCCATGTCCTGGCAGGACCTGGAGGGGCTCATGAGAGCAGCCGCGCCGATGAGGCCGGTGAGCTCGTCACAGGCGAAGAGCACCTTTTCCATCTCGCGCTCGGGCTTCACATCCACGCAGGCGCCGTAACCGTGAGAAACGATGGCGTGGATCATATCCTCGGGAACACCGGCTTCCCTGAGAAGTTCGGGAGCCTTGATGCAGTGCTCCTCGGGCCACTTTTCGAAGTCGATGTCGTGGAGAAGACCGACGATGGCCCAGTACTCCTCTTCATCAGCGTAGCCCAGCTTCCGCGCAAAATATCTCATTGCCCCTTCCACCATGCGACCGTGGTGCAGGTGAAAGTCCTCTTCGTTGTATTTTTTGAGCAGTTCATATGCTTCATCTCTTGTGATCATGATATCCTCCTAATCTGATGCTACAGCAGTGCGGCCACTGCGGCCTCAACTTTTTCCATGTCCTCCGGGGGCTCGAAACGGGCCACCACGTTTCCGGCACGGTCCACCAGGAACTTGGTGAAGTTCCACTTGATGGCCGGACTCTTGAGGAACGCTCCGTCATAGATCTTCTTGATCATGGCCTTCATGGCCAGACCTTTGACGCTCATGCCGAAACCCTTGAAGCCCTGCTGCTCCTTGAGATAGTCGTAGAGGGGCAGCGCATTCTCTCCGTTAACGTCGGATTTTTTCATCTGGGGGAACTGGGTATGATATTTAAGAGTGCAGAACTCGTGGATCTCCTCGTCCGTCCCCGGCGCCTGTCCCATGAACTGGTTGCAGGGGATGTCGATGATCTCCAGACCCTTCTCGTGATATTTCTCATACATCTCCTCGAGAGGTTTGTACTGTGGCGTGAAGCCGCAGCCTGTTGCAGTGTTCACGATGAGCATGACCTTGCCCTCGAATTCCTTAAGGCTGAGCTCGCCGCCGTCCGCCGTTGGAACACTGAATTCATAAATCGACATAATATTACCTCCTCTTTGTGGATCTTGATTTGATTATGTGGCGGGACCGCCTCCTTGTCAAGTTGTTCATAACAAAAGCCCCCCTTCGTCAGGGGGCTTTTGCATTAAGATCTTTTACTATGCTTTTTATGAGGCTTGTTATGATTTTCTATAGAAAGGGGCTCGTGTGAAAGAATGTCTGAACTTTGCTGTCACGGCCGGCGCAGTTACCGCTGCGCCCGCCCTGTCGCTTTAGCCCCTGTCATGAGGAATGCTTTGACAAATGTCAACTATGTCTATATAATATAATAAACATTAGTAAGAACCATCTGACAAAAGTTAGTGTAAACTAACTCTAGTAGATTGTCAACAGTATTTTTTGATTTTTTAGATATTTTGAGGTGAATCATGGACAAAAGATCTCTCGGTAAGTCCTCTGAGGACTACCTTGAAGCAATGCTCATGCTAAAGGAAGAAAAAGGCTACATCCGTTCTGTGGATATCGCCGATCAGCTGGGCGTAAGCAAGCCCAGCGTCAGCATCGCCGTCAAGAAGCTTAAGGAAAGCGGTTATCTGGACATGGACCGTTCCGGTTTCATTACCCTTTCGGAGCCGGGCCGCGAGATCGCCGAAAGGATATATATCAGGCACAAGACTCTGACCAGCTTCTTCCAGATGCTGGGGGTGGATCCGGAGATCGCCCAGGAGGACGCATGTCTTGTGGAACATGACCTGAGCGAAGAGACCTTCAACGCTCTCCTTAAGCATGCCTCTGAGATAGTGGATCAGAAGAAATAACGGCGGTCAACGCCCTTTGCCAGAGACCCGGCGCAGAGCCGGGTCTTTTGTTTTGCCCAAATGTCAACCGGTGATTTACCACAGACCTGCCAAAACCCGATATTATCGTATCGTAAAAGAAAGAAAGCGCCACCGGGGCGCAAAAAACGAAAGGCGGTATTAAAATGAAGAACAATACAGAAATGATCAACAACAACATCACAGAACTGGTATTCATCCTCGACCGTTCCGGATCCATGGGCGGCCTGGAGAGCGACGTCATCGGAGGTTTCAACTCCATGATCCGCAAGCAGAGGGAGGAAGCAGGAGAGGCATTCGTGACCACCATCCTCTTCGACGACCGTGTTGAGACGGTCCACAGCTCAGAGCCCATCGGCACCATCCCCGACATGGACCGCAACACCTACTATGTCAGAGGCTGCACAGCCCTTCTGGACGCAGTAGGCTCCACCATCCTCAGCGTATCCAACCGTCAGGACAAGCTGGAGGCTGACAAGAAGGCAGGCAAGGTCATCTTCGTCATCACCACCGACGGTCTGGAAAACGCCAGCCGCGAGTTCTCCCGCAGACAGGTAAAGAACCTCATCGACTCCAAGACCGAAGCCGGCTGGGAATTCATCTTCCTGGGCGCCAACATGGACGCAGTGGACGAAGCCGAAAAGATCGGCATCAGAGCCTCCCGCGCCGGGAACTTCACGGCTTCCGAGGAAGGCATCGACGCCTCCTACATGGCGGTAGGCAGCGTGATCTCCGAGATGAGAAGCTGTCCCAACATGAAACAGGTGGACGGAAGCTGGAAGAAAAAACTTAAATAACCACCATTCCTACGGGGCGGCCCCGCTGCCCCCGCAGCCGGGCATTTGCCAACGGGCCCGGTATGTTGTAAAATCTAATTGTTTAAGGAAGGAGGCTCGCCATGGGCAACAATCATCCTACAATTGAACTGATACGGGATATCACGGAATACGTGAACGCCCGTTACGAGTCATCCGACAGGGTGGTATCCTACGAGGCCGCCGCCCCGGAATTCTACTTCGCCGAAAGATCCGCGGCGCCACCGGCATCATATAAGGCAGCCCCAATGATGGGCTCGATGCCGCCTGCTCCTCCTTTAGAGACCGCCGACAAGGCCGCTCCGAAAACCAGGAAGCTCCGCCTCTCCAAACTGTTTTCCAACAGAACGCCTGGCGAGAAAGCATATTCCACGGAAGAGCAGCGTTACGAAATGCCTCCCGAGCCATCCGTATGAGTGGACGACGCTGAAGGATCCTTCGCAGTTGCCGGCCGCATAGAACCTCCGGAGCCATATCTCAGCATTGCCGGGAGCCGCTCCCTGGAGGAGCTGGTGAACAACCCGGCTGAATCTTTTGCGACCATGCTCTTCAGGCTTATCGACGAAAAGGGTCTCACCGACCCCGAGGTATATAACAAGGCCGGCGTGTCCCGCCAGACCTTCAGCAAGATCAGGTCCAAAGAGGACTACGCTCCCAGCAAGGACACCGTGATCTCGCTGGCCATGGCTCTGGGACTTAAGCTGGACGAGGTCCAGGACCTGCTTAACACCGCGGGCTTCGCCCTCTCCAACAGCTCCAAGTCGGACATCGTCATATCCTATTTCTTCGAGCACGGCATGCACGACCTGGGTCTTTTGAACGAGACCCTGTATGAAATGGGCTTTGCCGTGATCGGCGAGAGATAAAATGCACCAAAAAAGCGCCCTGAGGGCGCTTTTTCTTTGCTCATAATTCTCAGATTCCCATGCCGAAGGCGTCTCTCACGCGCTTCAGCGTGGCCAGTGAGATCTCGTTGGCCCGCTCGGCTCCCGCAGTCAGGGCGTCGATGAGATCCTGAGAATATCTGATCTCGTTGAAGTTCTCCTTGATGGGACGAAGGGCATCGATTGTGATGGCCACCAGGTCCTTCTTGAAATCGCCGTAGCCGTGGCCTTCGTAGTCCTTCTCCAGCTGCTCGATGGGACGGTCGGTCAGTGCGCTCATGATGGAGAGCAGGTTGCTCACGCCGGGCTTGTTCTCCACATCGTATCTGACCTCTCCGTCGGAATCGGTGGTGGCCTTCATGATGGACTTCTTGATCTTGTTATCATCGTCCAAAAGCGATATACGACTATGCACGTTCTGTGCGGACTTTGACATCTTCTGGGTGGGATCGTCCAGTGCCATTACTCTGGCCGCGGACTTCATGAAACGTCCCTCCGGCACCACGAATGTTTTCTCACCGTACTTGTGATTCACCCTGATGGCCAGGTCCCTGGTAAGTTCGATATGCTGCTTCTGGTCATTTCCTACGGGCACGATGTTGGTGTCGTAAAGAAGGATGTCCGCCGCCATCAGCACCGGATATGTGAGGAGGCCTGTTCCAACGGATTCCTGACCCTTGGACTTGGATTTGAACTGTGTCATCCTGTAGAGTTCGCCGGTGACCGACACGCAGTTCAGGATCCATCCCAGCTCAGCGTGCCCCGGTACCTGGGACTGGACGAAGACTGTCGATTTCTTCGGATCCAGGCCGATGGCCAGGTAAAGTGCCGCCACGTCCAAAATACTCTTTTTCAGTTCCTTGGGGTCCTGGGGAACTGTGATGGCGTGCTCGTCAACGATGCAGTAGAAGCAGTCGTTGTCGTTCTGGAGTTCCACGAACTGCCTGAGCGCTCCCAGATAGTTCCCAAGATGTATGTTTCCTGTGGGCTGTACGCCGCTGAATACTCTGTTCATATCTCTTCCTCTGCTATTTCCAATAATTTTATCCTTCTTTTTCGACTTCACTGCGGAATCTGTCGACGATGGCCTTTTCCGCCCTGGATATGGTCATCTGAGAAACCCCGAGAGCCCTGGCGATCTCCGCCTGAGTCTTTTCCTCAATGAATCTTTTGCGGAAAATATATCTGTTGGTGTCTGTCATTCCGTCCAGGACTTTCTTGATGATCTCGTTGATCTCCACCATCTCGTAGCCCTTTTCCACCTGGCCCAGGGCGCGGTAAAGAGCCAGGCCCGAACCGTCACCGGATGCGGAGCCTTCTCTGCCCGCGGCATCTCCTGCCTCGCTGTCCAGGGAGTAGGCGGCGTAGGCGTTGGCGCTGTCCAGCGCCACCATGACCTGTTCCTCGCTGAGACCGGCCTCCCTCGCAAGTTCAGCCAGGTTGGGGGCTCTTCCCTCTCTTCTGGTGAACCTGTCCTCGGCCTCTCTCACCTTGAGGGCCCGCTCCTTCCTGGTACGGGGGACCTTAAGGTCCCACTGAGTGTCTCTGAAATACTTCTTGATCTCGCCCAGGATGGTGGCCGTGGCGAAGGTCCTGAATTCGAAGCCCTTGTCGGGATCGAATCGGTTGGCAGCTTCGACCAGGCCCACCGCAGCGGCCTGATACAGGTCGTCGTACTCAGCGCCTTTGCCCAGATATTTCTTTATTAAGATGTCAATCAGGTAAAGATGGTCCTCGACCATCCTGTTTCTCTTATCGATATCCGTGGCAGTGTCCTCTGGCTATGCCTGTTTCGCTTTCTTGACCATTTCAATGGTGCGGCTGTCGTCCCTTGAGCAGTCTATCCTGACCTCGTCCATGAGGGTGCTGATCAGGAATTTACCGATCTCGCCCTCCTCCGGACAGTTCAGGCAGCGCTTGTCACCCTTGGTGATGAATTCGTTGCCGCTCTTGGTCACCGTTATGCCTATTTTGCCTTTTTCCACTGTGCACTTCACGGTGTACACAGAAGCAAAACCCTCAAGGGCATGGCAGCTCACGAGCTGGCAGGCTTCTCCTACGGCAGCCTTGATGTCCGCCGTGTCTTCCACGTCGAAACCTGCACTGTAGGCTATGGATCCTACCGCCAGTCTTACTGCGGATATGTATTCCGGTTTGCCCGGGATCGTCATTTCAATCTTATCCTGCATTTTTTCTGTCCTTAAAGATCAAATTTCACCTGGCCGTCCGGCTCCTGTGCGGGAGCTTCCTTTGCGGCCGGTTCAGCCTTCTTTGGTTCTTCTTCCATGTCGTCATCATCTTCTCTTGCGACCTTGGAGATGGCGATGATGTTGGCATCTTCAGCGACGTTCATTATCTTCACGCCCTGTGTGGCTCTTCCCAGTCTGGAGACTTCTCTGGCCGGCACCCTGATGATGATGCCGTCGGAGTTGATGAGCATCACGTCATCATCATCTGCAACGGCGATGGCTCCAACCAGTTCTCCGGTCTTGGCGAACTTGGACTTGTCATAGGTGAGGAGACCCTTGCCGCCTCTTACCTGGATCTTGTAATCCTTGGCCTTGGTGCGCTTGCCGTATCCCTTCTTGGTTACTACCATAAGCTCCTCTGAAGGATCCACAAGTTCCATGGAGACCACTTCGTCCTTGCCCTCCAGCTTGATGGCTCTCACGCCGCCGGCGATCCTGCCCATGGGTCTCACGTCGTCCTCTGAGAAGGAGATACACTTGCCCTGGCGGGTAACGATTATAACGTTGTTGGTCCCGGTGGTCTGCTTGACGCCGATGAGTTCGTCGCCTTCCTTGAGCTTGACGGCGATGAGGCCGGTCTTCCTGTTGGTTATGAACTCGGTGAGGGCAGTCTTCTTGATGGTTCCTCTCTTGGTCACGCAGATCAGGAACTTGTTGGCTTCAGCCTCATCCAGTCTGATCACTGCTGTGACTCTCTCGGTGGACATCAGGCTTATGAAGTTCACGATGGGAATGCCCTTGGCTGTACGCGATCCTTCGGGGATCTCGTAGGCCTTGATCATATGGACCTTGCCCAGATTGGTGAAGAACAAAAGATTATCGTGGGAGGAGCACATGATCATCTGCTTCACGAAGTCGTTCTCTCTGGTGGTGAGTCCGGTTATTCCCTTGCCGCCTCTCTTCTGGGCGCGGTAGGTGTCCGCAGGGACTCTCTTGGCATATCCCAGGTGTGTCAGGGTTATGCAGACGTCCTCTTCATGGATCAGATCCTCTTCATCGATCTCAGCCTCGTCGGCCTTGATCTGAGTCTTCCTCTTGTCTCCCCATTTTTTCTTGACTTCCAGGAGCTCGTCCTTGACCACTCCCATGAGCTTGTGCTCATCTTCCAGGAGTTCCTTATAGTAGGCGATCCTTCTTTCAAGTTCCGCGTATTCGGCTTCGATCTTTTCGCGCTCCAGACCCTGCAGTCTTCTGAGCTGCATGTCCAGGATGGCCTTGGCCTGGATCTCAGATAATCCGAAGCGGTCCATCAGCTTCTGCTGAGCATCATCATAGGATGATCTGATGATCTTGATGATCTCGTCGATGTTCTCCAGTGCGATCAGGTATCCTTCCAGGATGTG
>JAEEOX010000167.1 GCA_016284485.1 Bacillota bacterium
ATTGCTGCCCCAAGTGCGGCGGCAAGCTCACACAGGATCCCGACACCCTCGACACCTGGTTCTCATCTGCCCTCTGGCCTTTCTCAACTCTGGGATGGCCCGACGAAACCCCGGAGCTCAAGCATTATTTCCCCACCAATACTCTTGTAACCGGATATGATATCATCTTCTTCTGGGTAGCCAGAATGATATTCTCTTCCTGCGAGCAGATGGGCAGCGAGCCCTTCAGCACCGTATTTATTCACGGTATTGTCAGGGATGCGCTCGGCAGAAAAATGTCCAAGTCACTCGGCAACGGTATTGACCCGCTTGAGATAATCGACAAGTACGGCGCCGACGCCCTCAGGTTTACTCTTGCCACAGGCAACAGCCCCGGAAACGATATGAGATTCTCCGATGAAAAGGTCGGCTCGAGCAGAAACTTTGCCAACAAGCTCTGGAACGCCTCCAGGTTCGTGATCATGAACATCGAGGATGAGGACGGCAACTTCAGGGAGATGGCCAGATGCTGCTCGGACTGCTGCGGTAAAGCCTGCGCAGACTCAACGGATTTCTCACAGATCCCGCTGAAAGAAGAAGACAAGTGGATGCTGAACCGCATCAACGACTGCATAGAATATGTGGATCCCGCCATGGACAGATATGACATGGCTATGGCAGGTCAGAGGATATATGACCTGATCTGGAACGAATACTGCGACTGGTACATCGAACTGGTCAAACCCAGACTCTGGGGAGACGACGAGGAGGACAAGAAGGTCGTAAGATTCGCCCTTGTCATGTGCCTCAAGAACATGCTGAAGCTTCTCCATCCCTTCATGCCTTTCATCACTGAAGAGATCTGGAGCTATCTGCCTCACGGAGAAGGGGAGAAGAAGTATCTCATATCCGAATCCTGGCCCAAGGCATCCCTTTCATACGTCTATCCAGAGGCCACAAAGGTCCTTGAGATAACCATGGACGCCGTAAGAGCCATCAGGAACATCAAGGCCGAAAAGGCTGTGGCTCCCTCCGTCAAGATCAAGGCAACAGTCCTTGCAGAAGGCGATAAGGCTGATCTTCTCAGGAAGGGTGAGAGCTACCTGAGAAATCTGGGCAACATCACTGAACTTACCTTCGCAGCATCCAAGGATGAGATCCCTGAAGACTCAGTATCTGCTGTCATCGACGGCGCAGAGATCTACGTTCCCCTGGATGAACTGGTGGACTATAACGAGGAATTCGACAGACTCACCAAGGAAAAGGCCCGCCTGGAGGGCGAGGTGAAGAGATCCACCGGAATGCTGAGCAATCCCAACTTCGTCAACAAGGCTCCTGAGGCCAAGGTTCAGTCTGAGAAGGACAAACTGGTCAAATATGAGGAAATGCTTGACAAGGTCATCAAACAGCTTGAGATCGTCTCTCTGAAGGTCAGATAATGGACGCAGTTTCAAAGATACACGAATTTGAAAAGTTCGGAAGCATACTGGGCCTGGAGCGCATGACTTCACTCATGAAGGAACTGGGCGATCCCCAGGACGGACTGAAGTACATCCACGTTGCCGGCACCAACGGCAAGGGCTCAGTATGCAAATACATATACGAAATACTTGAGGCGCAGGGATACAAGGTGGGACTCTATACCTCTCCGTTTCTCATGGTCTTCAACGAGAGGATCGAATTTGATCATCAGTATATCTCCGATGAAGATCTCTCAAAATACACGGACATGGTCCTGGAAAAGGTCAGAGTCCTGACGGAGAGAGGTGAGGATTCTCCCACTGAGTTCGAAGTTATAACTGCCGTGGCGTTTCTCTATTTTAAAGAGAAAAAAGCGGATTTTGTGGTGCTTGAAGTGGGTCTCGGAGGAATAGGAGACTCCACTAACATCATCAGGGATCCGCTTTGTTCTGTCATAACTTCCATATCCTTCGATCACACCGACAGACTTGGAAATACCCTTGCAGAGATCGCTTCCAACAAGGCGGGCATCATCAAGGAAGGCTGCCCTGTGGTTACGTCATCCAGAGCGCCTGAGGCGCTGGAGGTCTTAAGGGCGAAAGCCGCCGAGACCGGGTCGGAGTATTTTGAAACAAAAGATACGGAAGTCCACATCATAGAGGAGACCCTGGAAGGCACCAGATTTGACGCTGTTCCCGGTAACGCATATTACGGGCTGGAGATATCCATGAAGGGTGAACACCAGGTGGAGAACGCCGTATGCGCCCTCAAGGCCATCGAGGTGCTGCAGGATCTCGAAGATGTTGAGATCGGACCTGACGCCATCTATCAGGGACTGAAGAAGGCAGTACAGATAGGCCGTTTCGAAATAATGAAAAAGGACCCCTTCGTCATAATCGACGGCGCCCACAATCCGGACGGAGCAAGGACCCTCAGGGATACCTGCCAGAAACTTCTTGGCGGTAAACGCATACTGATGCTCACAGGCATGCTGAAGGACAAGGACACAAAGGGGATACTGGGAGAATTCCTTGAGATCACCCATGATTTCATAGTCACTGAACCCGGGAATCCCAGGAAGATGACCGCCACGGAACTCAGAGACGAAATAGAGGCTCTGGGAGGCCGCGCCAAGGCCTTTTCTGACCCCGCGGTGGCTCTTGACGAAGCACTTGAGACTGCAAAAGACTATGATTGCCTGGTCTGCGCAGGCTCACTTTATCTGATCGGATATCTCAGATCTAGGTTGATATAAATGGATTACAGTAAACTTCTTCAAAACGTACTGGACATAGCCGAGGAGATGCTGGTGGCCGGCGCTGAGGTCAACAGAGTCGAGGAAAGTGTGGAGAGAATGATCTCCGCCTACGGCTGTCCCTTTGAAAGGGTCAATGTTTTCATCATCACCACCAACATCCAGTGCACCTTTGAAGACCCTGAAGGCAACATAATAACTCAGATAAGAAGGGTAAAGAGAAACGATACCAACTTCGACAGGCTGGATTACCTGAATGATCTTTCCAGATACATCTGTGAGAACACTCCTGACCTTCAGGAGATGCGTGCCAGATATCTGGATATCATGGGCAGACCTCAGCATACTCTTTATGTGAAATATCTCAGCGCAGCCCTTGTGGCAGGAGCATTCACTGTGTTTTTCGGAGGATCCTTCTTCGACGGGCTTTGCGCCTTCCTCATCGGACTTATAATCGTATTTCTCCAGCGCTATCTCAGAAAGTTCAACGAGAATCAGCTGGCGCTGACCTTTACGACTGCGCTGATATCAGGCTTCATCACTGTTATACTTTTCTCCGGCGGGCTGGCTGACATGAATTACATCCTCATCGGTCAGATCATGCTTTTGATCCCCGGCCTGGCCTTCACCAACGCCATAAGAGATATGCTGCTGGGAGACATAGCCACAGGAAGCGTCAGACTGCTGAATGCTCTCGTTACAGCCGGAGCCATCGGCCTGGGAGTTGCGCCGCCTCTGGCTCTGACCAAGCTTTTCGCCAGATTGTTTTCCATGGATTTATCCATTCCGATCCTTTCCTTCGCGGAGAGGACGGGGTTTTACCTCTATGCGGTGCAGATAGTAATGGCCTTTCTGGGAACCTTGGGCTACGCTCTGATGATAAACACGTCCAGAAGACAGTCCATTCTGGGCGGTCTCGGCGGTGCTGCGGCATGGGGCATATATCTTTTGCTCAGCGAATTCGCCGGAGGATTCTTCATTCCCACGGTGATAGCGGCTGTTTTCGTCGGATTCTATGCTGAGATAATGGCCAGGAAGAACAAGGCTCCCGCCACTATATTCATCACGTCTTCATCCATCGTAATGGTTCCGGGATCCGCACTTTACTATTTCATCGAGAGACTCATGGATGCAGACTACGTCCAGGCTCTGGAATACGGCAGGGCTGCCTTGAGCGTGGCAGTCGCCATATCCGTAGGCCTGGTGTTCACGGCAATAATCAACAGGTACTATTTGAAGATAAGATCGGGTGGTGCGAAACATGCTTAGATTCATTTTAAGAGAGACCGACGAATACGACAGACTGGTACAGTTCATGACGAAGTTCGGGCTGGAGTTCGACGGCGAAGACAAGGTTGGAAACAAAGTTCTGAGATGCTGGAAGGTGATCCAGGAACCCGACCATCTCACTGGAGGCATAATCCTCTCGGAGAGGCAGGGAGAGTACATACTTAACGGCATCGCTGTGGACACTCCCATGAGAAAGTCCGGCATCGGCAAGATCATGGTGAACAAGCTGGTCACTGAGGTCCGCAAAAGAGAAGGGAAGAGGATATATCTGGCCGCAAAAGCCCCTGAATTTTTCGAGAAAGTAGGCTTTGTCGAAGTGAAGGGTCACGAGGCCGATCATCTCTTCACATGCAGGCAGTGCGGTCAGAACGGCAGCACCAGTATGCCCAGGATCATGAAGATGGAACTTTAGCGCTTTGGCTTGATTTTTAATCTGATTGGAATATAATTAAAGTGACTTATTTCGGTTTTTTGTGCGCAAAAAACCGGGAAAATATATTGATCAAGGATTCAGAAAGGAAAGGATCGAATCATGTTTGACGAATACAATCGCGCAAATTACGAGTTAATTCAGAAGACTTCTCCGGTAGTAGGCGGACTCATCCAGAAGGAGTTTGAAAGACAGAGCCACAACATCGAGTTGATCGCATCTGAGAACTATTGCTCCGAAGCAGTCCTTGCCGCATGCGGAAGCTGCCTTTCATGGAAATATGCTGAAGGTTATCCCTCGGGAAGACCCACAGGTAACAACGGAAGATACTACGGCGGATGCGAGATCGTAGACCAGATCGAGCAGTACTGCTGTGAAGTATGGCAGAAGGTATTCAACACTGACTACCACGTAAACGTTCAGCCCCATTCTGGTTCACAGGCGAACTTCGCAGCCTACAAGGCTCTTCTCAACGTAGGCGACACGATCCTGAGCTTCGACCTTGACCACGGCGGACACCTTACCCACGGTTCCAGCGTCAACTTCAGCGGCAACCTTTATCACATGGAATTCTACGATGTAAACGATGAAGGATACATCGACATGGAGAGCGTGAGGCAGAAGGCTCTGGAGTGCCACCCGAAGCTGATCCTTACCGGAGCATCCGCATATTCCAGGATCATCGACTTTAAGGCTTTCAGCGAGATCGCTAAGGAAGTCGGAGCATATTTCATGGTGGACATGGCTCACATCGCAGGCCTCGTAGCAGGCGGAGTACATCCTTCTCCCTTCGGATATGCTGACATCGTGACCACCACAACACATAAGACTCTCAGAGGACCCAGAGGAGGCCTTATCTTCGCCAAGCCCATTGAGGTCGACGGCAAGCCGCTTCACAAGAGAGTCGACTCTGCGGTATTCCCCTATGCACAGGGCGGTCCGCTGGAGCACATCATCGCAGCCAAGGCAGTTTGCGCCGAGGAAGCTCTCCGTCCTGAGTTCAAGGACTACGCAAAGAAGGTAGTGGAGAACTGCGCAGCACTCTGCGATGAATTCCTTAAGCTTGGCTATAAGGTAGTCACCGGCGGAACAGACAACCATCTCATCCTTCTCGACCTGTCAGATGAGCCCTTCAGCGGCAAGGTCCTTCAGGAGAGATGCGACGAGAGGGGAATCACTCTCAACAAGAACTGCGTTCCCAACGAGAAGCGTTCACCCATGCAGACTTCCGGCGTAAGGATCGGAACTGCTGCCATGATCACCAGAGGCTATGAGGCTGAGGACTTCAGAAAAGCAGTAAGAAGGATCGACGAGATCATCAAGGAACTCAGAGAAGAATACAAGGACAAATAGGTTTAGAGATTCAGGGAGAATTTACCGATGGTGATTTTTTACAGAATTGTAGCTCTTCTGGGCGGACTTGCCATGTTCCTCTATGGCATGAGAGTCATGGGGGACGGTCTTAAGGCAAGTTCCGGAGGAGCAATGAAGGAAGCCTTATCGAAGGTTACGAACAAGCCTGCACTGGGATTTTTGTTGGGTGTACTCGTGACCTGCGTCATCCAGAGCTCTACTGCGACTATAGTTCTTACAGTCGGTCTCGTAGGAGCCGGGTTCCTTACATTCAGACAATCCATCGGTATAGTTCTGGGCGCCAACGTCGGAACAGCCATTACGGCTCAGATCATCAGGTTGATGGACCTGAAGTCCGCTGAAGACAGCATCTTTTACTTCTTCAAGGCGGATAATCTGGCGCCCCTTGCCCTTATAATCGGAATAGTACTCATAATGTTCTCAAGGAGAGGATCTCACAAAAACATGGGCAATATCGCCTGTGGTTTTGGAGTCCTCTTCATGGGACTGATCTACATGTCGGGCGCCGTGGCAGCTTTCTCAGATAAGATGTCGGGGCTGCTCGTTTCTTTTGAGAACAATTACTTCCTGCAGTTCCTGGCAGGTGTCGGCGTCACCGCCGTCATCCAGTCTTCATCTGCTGTGGTCGGAATCATTCAGACCATAGCATCATCCCTTGGTGTGCAGTTCTGTGGGATCTTCGCAGTCATAATCGGCGTCAACATCGGCGACTGCCTGACGACATACATAGTCTGCCATATCGGAGCCAATCCTGATCAGAAGAGGACCGCGACAGTTCACGTTCTTTACAATATTTTTGCGGCTGCTCTGATAATCGTTGTTCTCACCATACTCAGGGCGACGGGTATAATATCCGACGAGCTTTGGACCATGCCTCTGAATTCCGGCGGCGTGGCCAACATCCACGGAATCTTCAGACTTGTTCCCGCAGTTCTGTTCATGCCGTTCTCGGGATTGTTTGCATCCATAGCAGAGAAGCTCATTCCCGATGTTCCAAAGGAACAGGAGGACATCGAGATCGAGAAGGCGCTGAACGAACTGGATCCCTTGCTGATCACTTCACCTGTTCTGGCTCTTTCTCAGGTATCTCATCTCATCTCCCAGATGAGCGACATAGCAGTTCACAACTACGACGCCTGCGTAAAGCAGATCTACGAGTATGACGCTGCAAGAGACGGCAGGATCAACCAGAGGGAGATCATTCTGGACCGTGTCATCGACCGGGCCAACGAATATGTGGTATCCATATCCCCCTATGTTGTACGTGACCGTGACAACCGCAACCAGAACTTCCAGATCAAGGCTCTGAGATGCTTCGAGAGGATAGGGGACCTGGCAGTGAACATCACCAAGGCTGTGGACATCCTCAGGGATAACAATCAGCAGCTGACAGAGTACGCCAAGACCGAACTCAGGCTGGCTGTGGACGCCATCTACGAGATCCTGGACCTGGCTCAGAGAGCCTATAAGGAGAACAGCGCTGAACTGGCAAGACAGGTGGAACCCTTCGAGGAGGTAATAGACGATCTCGTTGAGACTCTCAACTCCAGGCACGTATACAGGATGATGAACAACATCTGTGATCCTGTCACAGGCATACAGTACCAGACCATCCTTCAGAATCTGGAACACATTTCGGACATGTGCTCAGACCTTGCCATTTATATTCTGCAGCTCTCGGATCCTGAAGTCATCGGCAATGAGCACGACTACATCCACGAGCTTCACCATTCCGGAAATCAGGAGTACCAGGCCACATATAAAGAGCATTACGCCAAGTACTTCGGGGCTCTGAACGACCTTCCTTTCACGAAAGACGGCATTCCCAAATCCGGTCCTGAACAGCTCAGTTTCACCTGAATTTGAAACCACAATATTTTGTATCTAAAAAGCCATTTCATTATGGCTTTTTTGTGCTTTTTGTGGTAGAATACATTCTGTATAAGTATGTGTTGTACATGAAAGGAAAACTCATGAGAATCATTATAGACGGTATGGGCGGAGACAATGCTCCCGAAGCTATCTGCGAGGGTGCAGTTCTTGCTGCCAGAGAGATCAGTCACGAGATCGTTCTCGTTGGGGATGAAGAGATCCTCAGAAAATGTGTTGATAAATATCAGGGCAGGAAACCGGTGGAGAACATCTCCTTCGTTAACGCCGGAGAGAGCATCACCAATTACGATGCCCCGGCCCTTGCCATCAGACGTAAGAAGGATTCCAGCATCGTCATCGGCATGAACATGCTGAAGGATGATGAGGGAGACGTCTTCATATCCGCAGGATCCACAGGAGCACTTCTTGCCGGAGGCCTGCTGATCGTGGGAAGGATCAGGGGAATAGACCGTCCCGCCATCTGCACCATCTATCCCATACTCGGAGGCAGACCCTCCATGCTCTGCGACGCAGGCGCCAACTCCGAGTGCAAAGCCCGGAACCTTGTGGAGTTCGCCATGATGTCATCTATCTACATGGAGAACGTTCTCGGCAGAGAGAACCCCACAGTCTCGCTGGTCAACATCGGAGAGGAGAAGGAGAAAGGCAACTCTCTTACCAAGGAAGCCTATGACCTCCTGATGGCATCCAATCTGAACT
>JAEEOX010000168.1 GCA_016284485.1 Bacillota bacterium
TTTTTTCTTTTTTTGTTTTAATTGAAAGGAGACAAAACAATGAGAGACCCTTATGAGATCCTGGGCGTGAAGCCCGACGCTACTGAAGAACAGATCAAGACGGCTTTCCACCGGATAGCCATGGAGACCCATCCGGACAAAAACGGAGGAGACCCGGTCAAGACGCAGAAGTTCCGTGATGCCACGGACGCCTATCACTTCCTGATGGACGAGAACCAGAGGGCAGCCTACGATTACTACAACAGGACGCAGCCCGAGTATTCCGATGACTTCTACCAGGCGAAGACTGCAGAGAAAAAAGCGGAGTCCAGAAGGACGGAGGAGGAGTACCACAGAGCATTCCAGCGTGAGAAGGAATGTATCAGAGAACTTATCCAAAACCTTCTGATTGGACTTGTGGGACTAGCCATAGGTGGAGGTCTGACTTTGATCTCATACCTGATGGCGGATCCAGGCGATTATTACAGAGTATATTACGGCCCGATGATCGTTGGAGGGATCGCCGTGGCAAAAGCGCTGCTGGGTATCTTCAGTTCCATCGGACGAATGGTAGAGAACTGGACGGATATGAAGAGGGGACTTTAGATCACAGGCTGGTCTGTTCCTTCACGTAATCTATGAATTTTTCTTCGATGGCGGGCAGGGGATGACCTTTGAGCCAGACGAAAAGGTAGTTCAGTTCTCTGCCTGATCCTTCAATCTTTTTGGAGATGATCGAGGAATTCTCGACATAGGCGGTCTCCGGGAAGATGCTTATGCCCATGCCTCTTCCCGCCAGAGCCGCCGCATCCAGATAACTGTCCATCTCACAGATGATGTTGGGCTCACTTTTGACCTCCCTGAACCATTTCGATATGGAGTCGATGGTGGCCCTCCGGCTTGGGACGATGAGGGGCTGGCCTACCAGCTGACTGACAGTGACGGTATCGCCATGGGTCTTCGCAAGGGGATGTTCTCTGCTCATCATGGCAGCCATGTTGTCACGTCCCACAGGGAAGGCGTTCAGGAGAGACTGGTCGTAGGGAGCGGTGATCACCGCAAGAGATATAATGCCGCTCCTCAGCTTCTCCAGAAGGTCGTCGCTGTTTCCGTCCAGTATCCTGAAACGGACCCTGGGATATATCCTTGAGAAATCATAGAACCAGCTTCCGGCTATGTCGGGTGCCAGACCTTCAACAAGTCCGAGGGAGATGGTTCCGGTCATGCCGTCATTCATGGACAGGACTTCCGACTCTGCCTTCTCCGCAAGGTTCAGGATCTCCTTTGCCCTTCTGTAGAGAAGCCTGCCGGACTCCGTGATCTCCAGCTGCCTGCGGCCTCTTATGAAAAGCCGGGTGTTGAGCTCTTCCTCCAGGTTCTTTATCTGTAGGCTCAGTGGAGGCTGGCTCAGGTTTAGTTTCCTGGCAGCCTTCGAGATGTTCAGTTCCTCTGCGACCGTAACGAAGTAAGAAAGTGCTTTGAGATCCATGTTCCCTCCCCGGAGCGGATGTTTTGCGGCACCGCCGCCGTTTTTAGTATATAAAAAATATATAATAAGCCTATAATTATATGTATTTTACAGTAACACGAAGGGATTGTAAAATGATTTCTGTATTTGTTTGTATTTTGAACCACAGGAGTCAAAAATGTCTAATTGCGCGATCGTAGGTATCAATTGGGGTGACGAAGGTAAAGGACGGATGGTGGACCTTCTGACGAGTGACTATGATATCGTCGTACGGTATCAGGGCGGAGGAAACGCCGGACATACGGTGGTCAATGAAAAGGGCAGATTCGCCCTCCATCTCCTTCCTTCAGGGATAGTGAGAGATGGGGTATCCAACGTCATAGGCAACGACGTGGCTCTGGATCCCGAGGTTCTTTGGAAGGAGATCGGATCGGTCAGAGCGAAGGGGGTCGAGGTGACCCCGGACAATCTTAAGATAAGTGAGAGGGCGTCTCTTCTTCTTCCCTGGCACAGGGAACTGGATTCTCTGGAAGAGTCCAGGCTTGCCGACCACAGATACGGTTCGACCAAGCAGGGGATCGCGCCCTTTTATTCTGACAAATTTCAGAAAAAAACAGCCCTTGCCGGAGAACTTTCTGATCCTGCAGCACTCAAAAGACATCTCATGGAGATCATGGAATGGAAGAATCTTACCCTTGAAGGGGTATACGGCGCAGCGCCGTATACGGAAGAGATGCTGGACAGATGGCTCGAAGATTACTGCGAGAAGCTGACACCTTTCATCTGCGACACCGGCGACTATCTCAGGGAGGAGGCATCCAAAGGCAGGAACATTCTTTTCGAGGCGCAGCTGGGAGCTATGAGAGACATAGATTACGGCATATATCCGTATACCACGTCTTCCAACACTCTTGCCGCCTACGCTCCCATCGGGTCCGGTTATCCCGAGGTCAGGCTGGACAGGGTGGTAGGCGTGGTCAAGGCCTACTCCACTTGTGTAGGCGAGGGAGCATTCGTATCCGAACTGTTCGGTGAGGAGGCTGAGGCCCTCAGGCGAGCCGGAGGGGAATACGGGGCAACAACAGGCCGTCCGAGAAGAGTCGGTGCATATGATGCGGTGGCCACAGCCTATGGGGTCGAGATCCAGGCCGCAACTGAGCTTGCGATCACCAAACTGGACGTCCTGAGTTACTTAGAGAAGATTCCTGTCTGCACGGCATACATTATCGGAGGAAAAGAAGTCACGGGATTCCCGTTTCCCACGGATCTGGACAAAGCGACCCCGAAGATCGAGTACATGAAGGGCTGGATGTGCGACATATCCGGAGCCAGGCGGTGGGATCAGCTTCCGTCCGAGGCCAGGGACTATATCAGATATATAGAAGAGTCCGCCGGCCTTGGCGCCACATATATTTCGGTGGGGCCGGAGAGGGATAGCTACATCAGAAAGGATAGGGAGGAATGAGCCATGGGAGAAGTATACAGATCCGTCCTGCCTGCAAGATATGCTTCAAAACAGATGGCTGAACTGTTTTCGGACGACAGCAGATACAGGACCTGGAGGAAACTCTGGGTATCGCTGGCCAGGGCAGAATCCAGACTGGGACTGCCCATAACGGAAGATCAGGTAACAGAACTTGAGCAAAACATCGAACCGATAGATTATGAATGTGCAGCACGGCGGGAGGCCGAGGTGCATCACGACGTGATGGCGCATGTTTTTGCCTTCGGCAAAGCGGCGCCGGGCGCAGCGGGGATCATTCATCTGGGTGCCACCAGCTGTTACGTCACGGACAATGCGGACCTGATCCTATACCGGGACGCACTTGAGATATTGAGAGACAGGCTCATCAAATTGATAGCCATCCTTTGCAGATTCTCCAAGACATACAGTAATACGCCTGTGCTGGGATATACTCACTACCAGCCGGCGCAGCCGGTGACTGTCGGAAAGAGAGCCTGTCTCTGGATTCAGGATCTCAAGAGCGACCTGGATGAGATGGATTTCGTCCTGAAAAACTTCTGCTTCCTGGGGTGCCGGGGGACGACAGGCACCGAGGCCAGCTTCATGGAGCTTTTCGGCGGAGATACTGACAGGATCGATGAGATGAACCGGATGATCGCAGGAGACTTCGGTTTCAGCCGGTGCTTTCCCATATCATCCCAGACATATCCGAGAAAGGTTGACGTGCGCATAATGAACTGCCTGTCCTCGCTGGCCCAGAGCATGTACAGGATGGCCACGGACATAAGGCTGATGCAGCATGACAGGATCCTGGAAGAACCGTTCTCTGACGGTCAGATAGGGTCTTCGGCAATGGCGTACAAGAGGAATCCCATTCGCTGCGAGAGGATCTGTTCACTGTCAAGGTTCATCATGACAGATGCCTTCAACGCTGTTCAGACTGCATCAAGCCAGTGGCTGGAGAGGACTCTCGACGACTCCGCCAACAGAAGACTTTCCATGCCTGAAGGTTTCATGGCTGCAGACGCCATCCTCATGCTTGGAGCATTCATTGCGTCGGGTCTTCGGGTGAACGTCGGAATGGCTGTAAGGTCTGTGGAGGAGCAGCTGCCTTTTATCGCCACCGAGGATATCCTCATGGAGGGGGTCAAAAGGGGCGGAGACAGACAGGCTCTTCACGAAGTGATCCGGAGATGTTCGATGGAAGCATCGGAGGCTCTGAAAAACGGTGAAAAGTACGACCTCATAGATCGTCTCGCAAAAGAGACCTGCTTCCGCATGACGGAAGAGGAGATGAGGAGCATCCTGGACCCCGGAAGGTTTACGGGCAGGGCTGAGGAGCAGACCCTGGGATACCTTAAGGAGCTTGAAGCGCTGACAGAGGGAGTGGATCTTATGGTGGAGGATATAGGAGCATGAGACAGCAAAAGATACTTGTTCTGGATTTCGGTGGACAGTACGATCAGCTGATAGCGAGAAGAGTCAGAGATCTGCATGTTTATGCGGAGATAAAGGAATATGACAGGGTAACGCTCAAAGAAATAGATAATGAAGGATACAGCGGGATCATCTTCACGGGCGGTCCCAACAGCGTATACAGCAGCGACGCTCCTCGTTTCGATGAGGGAATACTGGACCTTGGGATACCGGTCCTCGGGATCTGCTACGGCGCACAGCTTATGGCGTACATGGCAGGCGGCAAGGTGGGAGATGCCGGAGGTTCCGGAGAGTACGGAGAGGCTCGGCTCAGCGTGGTAAGCGACGTACTTTTTGAGGGTGTGCCGGAGGAGAGTCTGTGCTTCATGAGTCACGGAGACTCCATCATTGCTGTTCCTGAAGGGTTCAGGGTCACTGCTTTTACCGACAAGTGTCCGGTGGCAGCCATGAGCTCAGAGGAGAGAAGGCTTTATGCGGTGCAGTTCCATCCGGAGGTAGAACATACCGAATACGGGAACCGGATGCTCTCGAATTTTTTGTTCGGGGTATGCGGAGTGGACGGGAACTGGAGGATGGATGACTTCGTGGAGGAAAGCATAAGCAGTCTGAGACAGGAATTAAACGGAAGGAAGGTCCTGCTGGGACTTTCAGGAGGCGTGGATTCGTCTGTGGCCGCTGCTCTCCTGTCCAGGGCGATCGGAAAAGATCTGACCATGGTCTTCGTGGATCACGGCATGCTGAGGAAAAATGAGGCCGACATGGTGGAGAGAGTCTTCGGCAACATGTACGGTTCAAGGTTCATACGGGTAGATGCGGCTGAAAGGTTTCTCAGAGAACTCCGGGGAGTAAGAGAACCTGAAGGCAAGAGAAAGATCATCGGAGAGGAATTCGTAAGAGTCTTTGAGGAACAGGCGAGGGCAGCAGGAGAAGCTGACATCCTGGCCCAGGGCACCATTTACCCGGACATAGTGGAGAGCGGCAAGGGAGGCTCTGCCACCATAAAAAGCCATCACAACGTGGGCGGACTTCCTGAATCCATGGATTTCAGGAAAATAGTGGAGCCCCTTAAGGAATTGTTTAAGGACGAGGTAAGGGAAGCAGGGAGAAAACTTGGGCTTCCGGAGGAACTGGTGATGCGTCAGCCCTTCCCGGGGCCGGGCCTCGGTGTGCGGGTCATCGGAGAGGTCACCCGCGAGAAACTGTGGACAGTAAGGGAAGCAGATTCCATATTCAGAGAGGAAGTGGATAAGCTTCCTGCAGATAAACGGCCGGATCAGTATTTTGCGGTTCTGACCGACACTCTGAGCGTTGGAGTAAAGGGTGACGGCAGAGCCTATGGACTGACCGTTGCCTTAAGAGCAGTATACACCGACGATTTCATGACTGCTGAATGGAGCAGGCTGCCGTACGAAACAGTTGCCGCGGCCAGCCACAGGATAGCCAATGAGATCCCGGGAGTAACAAGAGTGGTCTATGACGTCACTTCCAAACCGCCGGCTACGGTGGAATGGGAATAGTCCCCAAAGGAGCATCACGATGAAAAAAAGAGTGTTCTGCCTGCTGTTCGCGCTCGTATTCCTGCTGGTATCGGCGGTTCCCGCTTCTGCGGCAAGCAGCTTCCAGGAATACCTCGCCGCGACTAACCGCCTGAAGCAAATCGATTACAACCGCATAAAGCAGCACACCGTGGAAGTTATACACGTGGACTTTGTAATAGGCGGCCAGTCGTTCCACGGCGCGCTCAGGCACGGCTACAATCTGGACAACGCG
>JAEEOX010000169.1 GCA_016284485.1 Bacillota bacterium
ATATTGATATTATCGTAAACTAATGCAAAATATCTGCGGGTCACACTGTGGTCCTTGAGTTGCTGCGCCAGGGATTCGTGTGCCCTGTCGTTCTTGGCCACCACCAGAAGCCCCGATGTGTCCTTGTCTATCCTGTGCACTATTCCCGGGCGGATCACGCCGTTTATGGATGAAAGTCTGTCACCCAGGTGATACATCAGCGCGTTGACCATGGTGCCGCTGTAGTTGCCCGGAGCCGGGTGGACCACCATTCCCCTGGGCTTGTTCACCACCAGAAGGTCGTCGTCCTCGTAGACGATCTCCAGGGGGATGTTCTCTGCTTCGATCTCCAATGCCTCAGGTTCAGGTATGGTGATCTCCGCCACGTCCCCTTCCTTCACCTTGTACTTCTTGACCGTGCAGGTCGCACCGTTCACGGTGAGGCAGCCCTGTTCGATCAGTTTCGTGACGTAGTTTCTGGAAAGGTCTGTCAATAGCAAAGAAAGCACCGAATCTATTCTGGTGCCTTCCATATCTTTTTCAATTGTGAAGCCGTAGGTGTTATCCATTGTCCTTGTCTTCAAACAAAACATAGATGATGAGCAGTCCGCATCCCACGCACACCGCAATGTCAGCTATGTTGAACACGGGCCAGAAGTGGAAGTCGAACATGTCCGTCACGCTCCCCTTCAGGGCTCTGTCTATCATGTTGGACACTCCCCCCGAGATGATCAGGGAGAGGGCCGTATGCATGGTCCAGTGAGCATCCTTATGCCTGACCATGTAGACCAGGCCGATCACCACGCATACTCCTGTTATGGCCAGGAGAAGCACAGCGTTTCCTGAAAGGATACTGAACGCTGCCCCGGTGTTTTCCACGTGGGTAAGGGACATAATGCTGCCTATGGCATCCCTGCTCTCCCCCACGGGAAGGACCGATCTGATGTATGCCTTCAGTGCCTGATCCAGCAGGATCACCAAAGCCATTATTATAGCGTCAGACTTTTTCATCACTTAGCCGAATTGGTGAGATCCTCTTTGTTGACGACTACTGTCCTGGAGAGGTCCTGACCGACAGGAGCTGTGCCGTTCATCACCCTGGTCTTCTCCAGGTCTCTGCTTCTGTCCTTGGCTCTTTCGTCAGCCTCGGTCATGCCCTGCAGTGAAGCCGGCATGAAATCGTCCGCGAACTCGCTGAAGAAATCGTTATTGGCGGTAGCGTCCAGTCTGGAGAGTTCATCCTTGAGCATGTCCTTGTATCTCTCTCTGAGAGATTCGACTCTGCCCATGAGACGGTTGCCCTCATCCGTGTATCTGGAGATGTTCTCTCTGGCCTCTCGGGTGATGAGTGATGCCTCCAGTTCAGCGTTTTTGAGAAGGATCTCAGCGCGCTTCTCTGCGGAAGCGGCTATGTCGTTCATGAGCTGCTTGGCGGCTGCCAGAGTCTCATATACGGAACTCTCGGAAGACATGTGCTTGTCCACCTGAGTGTTGACCTTGGACAGCTCTTCCTTGAGCCTGCGGTTCTCCTGAAGCAGCTTCTCCATGTCCACTATGATGAGGTCAAGGAATTCGTCAACTTCGTCGCAGTCATATCCTTTTTTGGTTCTTCTGAAGTCTTTGTTTTCGATATCCGAAGGTGTGATCATTTTTTACTCCTTACGATATTTAGTAAGCTATCATGAAAATAATTCTTACGAGGATGTTGGATACCGCGCCGATCAAAAGCAGCGCCAGGAGCACAGAGAAGTCGAACATCCCTGTGTTCAGTCTGGACAGCGCCTTTCTGCACGGAGCCACTATGGGCTCCGTGAACCGGATGATGGCGACGTATATCTTACCAAGGGTCGAATACTGGTCCCTGACGAACCAGCTCATGAGCGCCCTTGCCACCAGCATAAGCTCCAGCACTTCAGCAAAAAGCTGGATCGCTCTTATCAAGACGTATGCCATGGCTGCCTCTTCTTATTTGGCCCAGCTGGAAGATCCCTTGCCGAACTCGAAGTTTCTGCCGTCTTCCTGGGTGGAAGCGATGTCGACGGATTCCGGTGCGAAGATGAAGATGTTGTTGGATACCTTCTGTACTCCGCCGTTCAGGGCATAGATGGCGCCTGAAAGGAAGTCGAAGATCTTCTTGGCTGTATCTGTCTCAACGTTTTCAAGGTTGATGATGACGGGTCTTCTTCCCTTGAGGCTGTCCACCAGCTTCGGGCACTCATCGAAGCTCTTGGGCTCGATGACCACCAGCTTGAAAGCGGCTGTTCCGGTAAAAGCTGTAGCTGTTCTCGATGTCTGTGCGGCCTGGTCGCGTCCGATCACCGTGGTTGCAGGCTTCTGGACGGGAGCAGGTGCAGGAGCCTGAGGTCTCGCTGAGACCGCTGACTTCTGTCTGAGAGTTTCCTTTTCCTTTTCGATTTCTTCTTCTGTGATGATATCGTCCTGTTCTTCAAGTCCGACTAACTTTCCGAGAGTTTCCTTAAATCCCATTTTGATTCTCCTTTTATGCAGTAAATTGAATTTTTTGCGTGATTTGATCTATTCTCCCATCTTTCTGGAGTAGTCCCTCTGTCCGAAGATGGCCGTACCCACTCTGATAAGGTTGGAGCCTTCGTGGATGGCGACCTGGAAGTCATTGGACATTCCCATGGAAAGATATTTAAAGTCTAAATTCGGATGATCGATCTCTGAGTAGCGGTCGTAAAGTTCCTTCACTTCTCTGAAATAGATGGCCGCGTTCTCAGGATCGTCTTCATAGGGCGCGATACACATGAGGCCTCTGATCCTCACGTTGGGACAGTTGTCCAGGATGTCCCGGATCATCTGCTCGGTCTCCTCAACGGAGATGCCGAACTTGCTCTCCTCTTCAGCGGAGTTCACCTGGATCAAAATATCCATGGTGACACCGTGCTGCGCAGCCCTCTTATCGATCTCCTGAGCAAGGTGGAGGGATTCCACTGAATGGATCATCGCAACCTTGTCAATGATGTATTTTACTTTGTTGGTCTGAAGATGGCCTATCAAATGCCATCTTACGGGCTTAACCTTCTCGTACTTGTTGAGTATCTCCTGTACCTTGTTCTCACCGATGTCGGTGATGCCGCAGTCGATAGCTTCATTGATCTCATCTGTGTCGTGAAGCTTGGTGACTGCAACCAGAAGAACGTCGTCCCCGGTCCTTCCGGACTTCCTGGCCGCTTCGTCCTTGAGATGGTTGATGTATTCGATATTATCCCTGATCGACATCTTCTGCCCCGCCTCTTTTCTTTATGCTGTCGTAATTGTTGACAGTGTAATATGTGGTATCCGTCTCTCTGTCGTAGAAAGTATGGCTCTCCACAACTGTCTTGTCACCCACCACACTTATGATGCTTATGGGTGTGAAGACGTAGTCGCCGTACTTGTTCACCACGTATACGCCCTTCTGTCCGTCTACCTCCACGATGGAACCGGTCTCCAGGATTATTCCCGTCTTCTGGGCGGTTATGATCCTGACCCTTCCGTACCTGATGCTCCCCAGTTCGGAGTAGTATCTGTTGCAGGAAAGCACCACACGGTACAGCTTCTCGGCGTTGGGATCCTCGGTCTCCGTCTCGCCCTCGCCTTCACCTTCTCCGGTGCCTGCGGGCTCTTCCTGATCGGTCTCAGCTGCATTCTTTCCTGCTTCCACAGCGGTCTCCGCAATGGTCCTGAAGGACTTGCCCATCTCAGTGAGCTTGGCGCCGTCGATAAGATCAGGCGGCGTAACTGCGCTCTCGCCGATGTTCTTCACGGTATCCGCCGGTCCGGAAGGCTCAGTCTTGTCATCCGTCCCGGATGCATCCTTTTGATCATCGGGCTTCTCCGATTCGGTGGTCTCCTGAGTCTCCTCTTCGATGGTATCCACGTAGTGGACTCTGAACTTCAGCTTGGTCTTGTTCTCGTCCGGGATCTCTACGGTGACAGATCCGGCGTCCCTGATGGCTATGGCCGTGTCCCTGTCAACGAAGGTCAGGATGTACCAGGTCTGATTGTCGTAGATCTTGAAGATCGGATCTCCCGCAACAGCTTCCTTTTCCACGCAGTCCTTCAGTTCATAGACAGTCTCACCGTTCTCATCCTTGGCAGGATGCAGTGCAGACTGGTCCACCGTCATCATGGTCTCAGGCGTTAGCACGGTCTCAAGGCCGTCGTACTTGAATCCCACGACTCCCCGTTCCTGGGAATAATATGCGGTGCCGCCCACTATGACTATGTTGGATGACACTGTCTTCAGATCCCCTGAAATGGCCGCTCTGGAAACGGTTCCCGGATAGTCCGCCGTGTAGAGGCGTTCCGTCCTTATGAACACCCCGTCAGCCTCGAAGTCCACGTCCAGCGTACCGTACTCTGCAGTATAGGTCTCCACGAAAATATCCGAGATCCCCGGCGCCACATATATCAAAAAATACAGCAGCACCACCAGGATCAGAAACCCTGCCACAGCTAATTTCATTTTCCCTTTTTTGGATAATCTCATATCGTTTATCCGACTTTTCCCCTTTTACCACATTATTGTGGATATTTTACCATAAAAGCCGTAAAAATACAACTAATAGTATGGTCACAGCGTATTTAATAGTTTCTCCGCCAGGGCCAGGATCTCCTTCCTCTCCCTCTTGGTGAAACCCGAAAGATCAGGTCCGCTCTCCTTCCACGTCCTGAAAAGATCAGGCCTCCTCCTTGCGGTGAGCTCCATGGACTGCTCAAGCTTCCAGATCTCGATCTTTTTGTGATCCCCCTGTGTAAGGATCTCCGGGACCTCCATGCCCTCGTAGACTCTGGGCCTGGTGTACTGATCCGCCTCCAGGAGCCCCGAGTAGATGGACTCATCCTCTACGGAGCCCTCGTTGCCGAGGACGCCCGGTATGAACCTGAGCACCGAATCGATGAGGACCATGGCCGGGAGTTCTCCGCCGGTGAGTATGTAGTCCCCTATGGAAACTTCCATTATGTTCCAGTAGTCCAGTATCCTCTGGTCCACTCCCTCGTAGTGGCCGCAGAGCACCGTGAACTCCCCGTGATCCGCCAGGCTTCTGATCAGTTCCTCATCCATTATCTTCCCCCTGGGAGACATGTAGATGATGGGGTGTTCCCTCACTCCCTCTATGGATCTCAGGCAGTCGAAGACAGGCTGGGTGGTCATCACCATGCCGCAGCCTCCCCCGAAGGGCATGTCGTCGGTGGAATTGTGCCTGTCCGTGGTGAAATCCCTTATATCCAGGAGTTCTATGTCCGCCAGACCTGCCGCCACCGCTCTGCCCGTCACCGAATTCTCGGTGACAGCTTTGAACATTTCGGTAAAAGTTGTAAGGACGTTGATCTTCATCTTACCTGACTTCCTCATCGGTGCCGAATCCGGGGATCAGAGCTACAGTAAGCACGCCCCCTTTGATGTCTATGTCCTTTATGAACTCCTTCACCGCCGGGATCATTATCTCCCTGCCGGAGGGGGTCCGCACAACGTAGACGTCCTGGGACGTGTTCTGGAGCACGTCTTTAACGGTCCCTACTTCGCCGTAGAGGCCGGTATCCACCACTTTAAGGCCGATCATATCTTTTACGTAGTACATGCCCTCAGGAAGCTCTTCCAGGTCCTCCTCGGTGATGTACACCATGGATTCCCTTATGGCTTCAGCCTGGTCGCGGTCATTCACTCCCCTGAGCTTTAGCACGGCCATGCCGTTCTGATAGCGCACCTTCTCGATCTCATATGACTTCTCCGCGTCGTCCTTTGAAAGGATGATGCGTCTGACCTTTCCGAATCTCTCCACGGAAGCGGCGTAATTGTATGCCTTGACCTCGCCCTTAAGGCCCGAGGCCGAAACTATTTTACCGATCAGGATCTTTTCCATAAATACAAAATCAGGCCGCAAAAAACTTGCGGCCGCCTTTTTACTCTTCGGTCACCGGTTCCTCATCGTCTCTGCCGATCTCAACAGTGACGTTCTTGTTCTCCTTAGCGGCCTTTGCTTTGACTACAGTCCTGATCGCCTTGGCGATCCTGCCCTGCTTGCCAATGACCTTGCCCATATCGTCCTTCGCCACAGAAAGCTTGATGACCGTTCCGTCTCTTTCCTCAGATTCGGCCACGAAGACCTCCTCCGGTCTGTCGACCAGCGACTTGGCTATGGTCTCAACTAAATGTGTCATGACTGTTCACCGTCTTTCCCGGGATTACTCTAAGATTCCGGACTTCTTGAACAGAGCCTTTACAGTGTCTGTGGGCTGAGCGCCGTCGTTAAGCCATTTCTGAGCCTTTTCAGCGTCGATCTTGATGGTCTTGGGTTCTGTCATGGGATCATAGTATCCAAGCTCCTCGATGAATCTGCCGTCTCTGGGAGATCTCTGATCTGCTACCACTACTCTGTAGAAAGGCTTCTTGTGTGCGCCCATTCTCTTTAATCTGATTCTTACCATTGTCGTTCTCCTTCTAAAATATTTATCCGAACAGGCCTCTGAACCTGCTCTTTTTCATAAAGTTGGGGTTGTTCATCTGCTTCATCAGCTTCTTCGCATCCTCGTACTTTTTGATCAACTGATTTACTTTGGTCACCGACATGCCGGAGCCCGCGGCGATGCGCTTCCTCCTGGAAGCATTGAGGATCTCGGGCTTGCGCCTCTCCTCGTATGTCATGGACCTGATTATGGCCTCCATCTGGGCGAATTCCTTCTCTCCGCTGTCGATGGCGTCCTCGGTCACTTCCTTCTTGTTTACGCCGGGAAGCATGTCGAGGATCTTGGCAAGACCGCCCATGTTCCTGACCTCGCCCATCTGATCCAGGAAGTCCTCCAGTGTGAACTCGTTCCTTCTCAGCTTCTTCTCGAGGGCTGCGGCCTTCTCCTCATCGTAGTTCTCCTGAGCCTTCTCGATCAAGGTCATCATGTCGCCCATGCCCAGGATACGTGAGGCCATCCTCTCGGGATGGAAAGGCTCCAGCGCGTCCAGTTTCTCGCCCATACCTATGAACTTCACAGGCTTGCCTGTGACCTTCTTGGCAGAGAGCGCGGCTCCTCCTCTGGAGTCGCCGTCCATCTTGGTCATGATGATGCCGTCGATGCCCAGCCGCTCATTGAATCCCTTGGCAGCGTTCACCGCGTCCTGACCGGTGAGAGCGTCCACCACCAGAAGGATCTCATGAGGTTTCACCGTCTGTTTGATCCTTGCCAGTTCCTCCATGAGAGCCTCGTCGATCTGCAGACGTCCTGCGGTGTCCACGATCAGCACGTTCAGTCCCTTCTTCTCGGCCTCAGCCTTGGCATGGAGAGCGATCTCCTCAGCCTTGCGGTTGTCGCGCTCCACGTACACGGGAACGTTCACCTGCTTTCCCACGATCTCCAGCTGATCGATAGCTGCAGGTCTGTAGATGTCGCAGGCCGCAAGCATGGGCTTCTTGCCCTCCCTCTTGAGCCACGCGGCCAGCTTGCCGCAGGTGGTGGTCTTACCTGTACCCTGAAGGCCTACCATAAGAATGGTGGTGAAACCGGAGGGTGAATATGTGAGCTTGGAATTGGTGCCGCCCAGAAGGTCGATGAGCTCGTCGTTTACGATCTTCACCACCTGCTGTCCCGGGGTCAGGCTCTTGAGCACGTCAGAGCCCAGCGCCTTCTCCTTGACCTCGGCCACGAATTCCTTTACAACCTTGAAGTTGACGTCGGCTTCCAGAAGCGCAAGCTTCACCTCGCGCATTGCCTTGTCTATGTCTTCCTCGGTAAGGACGCCCTTGCCTCTTAATTTTTTGAAAGTGTCCTGTAATCTGTCCGATAAACTCTCAAATGCCATATCTACTCTTCCATTCCCTTAAGAAGGGTCTCTATCTCATCTATCCTGGCGGTAAGGTTCTTCATCCCCTCATTTCCCTTAAGCTCATCTCTCAGGGACTCCACGTCCGCCCTGACCGCCCTGAGCGCATTGGAGCGGCTCACAAACCTGGATACCAGCCCCAGCTTATCCTCATAATCCGAAAGTATCCTCTCGGTCTTCCTGAGGTTGTCGTGGACCGCCTGTTTGGACACGCCAAGTTCCCCTGCGATCTCCACGATGGAGTAGTTCTCCTCATGGTACAGCTCCATGACTTCTCTCTGCTTGTCGGTGAGAAGTCCGCCGTAAAAATCATATAACAGGCTCTCCTTGGCCAGATTGTCCAGTTCGGGGTTTTTCATCGTTGTTCACGCTTAAGTCAAGCTGTTTTACTTTACCAAGTAAGGACTATATCACAAGGGGCTTGGGTAGTCAAGTATTTTTTCTTGACCTTGGTGCAAAAAAGAGGAAGCCCAAGCTTCCTCTCAATTCCCGGTATTCAGATGTTTTGCGCGGACTTACTCGCCGTACATGTACTTCAGTTCCACCTTGCCATTCAGGGAGAGCAGCTCCTCGATCTGGTCCGCAGTCAGCATTCCGCCGGACGTGATGCCGGTGCTCATGAATCTGCTCAGGAACGAATCGAACTCGCTCATCTGGGGCGGCCAGAAGTCCACGATCTGTACGGATGCGTCCAGGCTGTTGTCTGCCATGAATGCGTCGCAGAGATCCTCATAGGTCCCGACCTCATCCACCAGGCCGTTCTCCTTGGCCTGAAGAGCGGTGTAGATCCTGCCGTCGGCCAGTTCCTTGACTCTTGCGATATCCATGCCTCTTCCCTCAGCAACGATTCCCGTGAACTGTTCGTAGGCTTCGTCCACTATGCTCTGAAGGATGGCTCTCTGCTCATCCGTCATGGGAACAAGTTCCGATCCGATGGCCTTGTTGGGGCCGGAAGTGATGGTGTTCACCTTTACTCCGTACTTGGCAAGGAGTTCAGAAACGTCAATATATGAGCCCATGGTCACGCCGATGGATCCCGTGATGCCGTTTCTGTTGATGTAGATCTTGTCGGACGGTGCGGCGATGTAGTATCCGCCGGAAGCGGCCATGGACGCCATATAGGTGTACACAGGTCTTCCGGTCATCTCCTGATATTTTTTGACCGCCAGATACATCTCATCGGTGGCGTACACCGATCCTCCCGGGGTATCCATGTAGAAGATGATTCCCTGGTTGGTGTCGTCTGCGATAAGATCATCTATGGTGTCCAGCAGATAGTAGTGATCGTACCAGAAT
>JAEEOX010000170.1 GCA_016284485.1 Bacillota bacterium
TACTCAACGTGAGCAGTGTTAATGGTGATGCCGCGCTCTCTCTCTTCGGGAGCCTTATCGATGGAAGAGTAATCGGTGTACTCAGCCTTTCCCTGGTAAGAAAGGAACTTGGTGATGGCAGCGGTAAGAGTGGTCTTGCCGTGGTCGATGTGACCGATGGTGCCGATGTTCACATGGGGTTTGGTTCTGTTATACATCTGTTTTGCCATTTTATTATCCTCCAATTTTTTAATAGATTAATAAATTAAAACTTGATTAGGGAATCCTGCAGGTTTTTCGGCAGCTCCACATAGTGGCTTGGCTCCATACTGTAGGTCGCTCTGCCCTGTGTTTTGCTGCGAAGGTCCGTTGCATAGCCGAACATGGTGGAAAGCGGGACCAGGCTTTCAATAATAGCGGTTCCATTACGGATGTCGGAGCCTGTGATCTGGCCGCGGCGGGCATTGATATCGCCCATGACATCACCCATATAGTCATCCGGTGCTGTCACAACCACTTTCATGATCGGCTCAAGCAGTGTAGGATCTGCCTTCTGGCAGGCTTCCTTGAAGGCCATGCTACCGCAGATCTTGAATGCCAGTTCGGATGAGTCCACTTCGTGGAAAGAGCCATCAATCAAGGTACATTTCACATCAACAACCTGATAGCCCGCCAGAACACCAGACTGCATAGCGCCCTGAATGCCCTGGTCCACGCAGGGAATGAATTCCTTGGGAATCACACCGCCTGTGATCTTGTTGATAAACTCATAGCCTTTGCCCGGCTCGTTCGGTTCCACGACAAGCTTCACATGCGCAAACTGGCCTTTTCCGCCCGTCTGCCTGGCATATCTGGTATCCACAGTAGCAGACTTGCGAATCGTCTCCTTGTAGGAGACCTGAGGTTTTCCGACGTTGGCCTCCACTTTGAATTCGCGGAGCAGCCGGTCCACGATGATCTCCAGATGGAGCTCACCCATACCTGCAATAATAGTCTGCCCGGTTTCCTGATCTGTATAAGTCTTGAACGTCGGGTCTTCTTCTGCAAGCTTCTGCAGGGCGATAGCCATCTTTTCCTGTCCGGCTTTCGTCTTTGGCTCAATCGCCACTCGAATGACCGGATCTGGGAACTCCATGGACTCCAGAACGATCGGGTTCTTCTCATCACAGAGAGTGTCACCGGTCGTTGTATTTTTCAGACCGACTGCTGCAGCAATATCGCCCGAATATACATGGTCGATGTCTTCTCTGTGATTGGCGTGCATCTGCAGGATACGTCCCAGACGTTCACGATGTCCTTTTGTGGAATTCATTACGGTCTTCCCAGTCTCCAGATTCCCGGAGTATACGCGGAAAAAGCCGAGTTTTCCAACATATGGATCCGTCATGATCTTAAAGGCAAGCGCAGAAAACGGAGCTTCGTCATCTGCTTTACGGCTTTCCTCTTCGTCCTTTTTGGGATTTATACCGACGACCGGCGGAATGTCCAACGGCGACGGCATGTAATCCACGATCGCATCCAGGAGCTTCTGCACTCCCTTGTTTTTGTAGGAGGTTCCACAGGTCACAGGAACCATTTTCACTGCAACTGTGGCCTTCCTGATTGCATTGCGGATCTTCTCCGCCGGTACTTCCTCCCCCGAGAGATACATCTCCATGATATCATCGTCGAAGTCGGAAACTGCTTCCAGGAGCTTGTCACGATACTCTGCGGCCAGATCACGCATATCCTCCGGAATCTCTTCGGTACGCATGTCTTTGCCAAGATCATCGTAATATACCCTTGCGTTCATATCCACAAGATCAACAATACCTCTAAAGGTATCTTCCTTGCCGATCGGCAGCTGGATGGGTACGGCATTGCACTTCAGTCTATCGTGGACCATCTTCAACACACGAAAGAAATCAGCGCCCGTAATATCCATCTTGTTGACGTAGATCATGCGCGGTACATGATAATGGTCAGCCTGCCGCCAGACGGTCTCGGACTGAGGCTCAACGCCCCCCTTTGCACATAGCACGGTAACGCATCCGTCCAGCACCCGCAGAGAGCGCTCGACCTCGACCGTAAAATCCACGTGACCCGGGGTGTCGATGATGTTGATACGGGTATCGCGCCAGAAACAGGTGGTCGCAGCAGAGGTTATTGTGATGCCACGCTCCTGCTCCTGCTCCATCCAGTCCATGACCGCTGTGCCCTCATGTGTCTCACCGAGCTTGTAATTCACACCGGTATAGAACAGAATACGTTCCGTTGTCGTAGTCTTGCCGGCGTCAATGTGAGCCATGATCCCGATATTTCTTGTTTTCTCAAGGGAATACTTTCTGGGCATTTTGGGTTTCTCCTGAAAACCTTACCATCTGAAGTGTGCAAAAGCTTTGTTGGCTTCTGCATTCTTATGCATATCCTCGCGCTTTTTCACAGCTGCGCCGAGGTTGTTGCATGCATCCATGATCTCGCCAGCAAGGCGTTCACTCATGGTTTTTTCACTGCGCTTGCGGGCATAACCCACGAGCCAGCGAAGTGCCAGCGTCTGACGACGGGCAGGCCGAACTTCGATAGGAACCTGATAGGTTGCGCCACCGACGCGGCGTGCCTTTACCTCGAGAGCGGGCATGATGTTGTTCATTGCTTCGGTGAACGCATCAAGAGGTTCCTTGCCGGTCTTTTCCTTGATGGTGTCGAAAGCTTCGTAAACGACTTTCTGAGCAACACCTTTCTTGCCGTCCAGCATAACACCGTTGATGAGTTTGGTCACCAGAACGCTGTTATAAACAGGATCAGGCAAAATTTCTCTCTTGGGAACATTACCTCTTCTGGGCACGTTGCTTCCCTCCTTCATTAAAAAATGGAATCACAGGTACTCAGATGCGAAATCGCATCTGTTGCGCCCCGAGGTTTATAATA
>JAEEOX010000171.1 GCA_016284485.1 Bacillota bacterium
TCCAGATACTGGGTGAAGAAATCTGAATCCAGTTCGAAGTACTCGTCCTCATTGGTTGTATTATAGATGGTGAACGAATAGAAATATTCACCAAGCTTCTTGGGATCGTCGCCAAGTTCAACCTTGACCTTGCCGTCCTGTGCAGCTCCTGTGGGAACTGTGAGGAAAGCATTGTCGATCATAACAACAGATGTTGCATTGATGGCTTTGCTGATCTCAACGAGACCTGCGCCCTGCTGGATGACCGGCAGATAGTTTCCGTCTACGATCATCGGAGTAGCAGTGGACATCATCAAGCTCTGAGCGATGGCTCTTAAGGTATACTTATCTGTGAGTTCGCTGTTGTACTCTCCAAGATCGTTCTCTTCGAGATACTGCTTGACGACTGCGGAAAGTCCTGCGATATGAGGAGCAGCCATTGATGTACCGCTCATGAGCTCATACTTGTCGGTACCGCCTACGATAACTCCCTTATCATTAAGATTGCTTCCGAATACGGAGTAGATGCCTCCTCCGGGAGCTGTGATCTCCGGTTTCAGAAGGAGTGATTCAGGAACGCCCCAGGAACTGAAATCGGTGATGTATGCATCCTCACGATCATTCAGGACCTCAGTGGCCATCTTGCTGGTGACCACCATCTTTCCGGTGTATACCGTTGTTGTCATCGGAATGTTCTTCTCGTCATCAGAGATAGCATTGTCACCATCGAAGTCATAGGAGGCCGTAAATGATACCTGCTGACTTGACTCGACGATTCCAAGCAGAGTCTCTCTGTCTTCACCGTTGATGGATACGAACGGGAACGTTCCACTGTAATCATCGAGAGCCATGGAGATGGATCCGTTGGTGTTGTTGACAACAACTAATCCCTTGGGCTTGTAGGTCTTGGCATTGTTACCTTTTTCAACAAAGCTCAGAGTACCTCTGTTGACGAAGACCATCTTGTTCCTCAGGAACTTTGAACCGCTCGGATCAAGTTTGTCTACTATGGCGTACTCTTCCTTGAATCCCTTTCCGTCGATATATACGAAATCGTATTCTGTGCCGGTACCATCTGCGCTCTTATCCAGAGTGGCCATGGCAGCGCCGGTGGAATCGGTCTCTGTATAATAGACCTTCTCGTCGCCGAATAAGAAGGGGGATCCGGTAACGCCTACGTTCTGTGCGGCAGCTACTGTAAATGCATTGATGTATGATCCCGGTGATCCTACGGTGTTGAAGATGGTGTTTTCACCATAAAGCATACCGTAGGGCGCATTCGTTGCGTTCCATGGATATGAGTTGCCTGCTGAGATTGCAGCCACCGTGTTGGAGCTGATCAGCTTGTTCATCGAATCCTGATAAACGTTGTCATATGTGAAGCCTGCGCTTGCAGAACCCAGTGACAGGTTGCAGGAATCGCAATCCAGAACGATAGAGTCCTCAATTGCAGCGATGTAATCAGAGTCATATGCACCGCCGTTCTTACCGAAGACCTTCATTACAAGGAGCTGTGCATCCGGTGCCATACCTACGGCATATGTACCATCGAGAGTATCCACAAATGAATCTCCGTCGGGGATGTAACGGTTCGCAGCAGCGATACCTGCAACGTGAGAACCGTGCTCACCCTCTGTGTCATGGATATGTGTTACATCCGTGTCTGCGTCTACATAGTTGTAGGTGTAGGGCATCTTGGTGTTGAGATAAACGCCTGCTCCGTTAAGATCTCCGGCTACCGCTTCGATATCTGAAGCATCCATGAGGTCTACGGTCTTGCCGAATTTTGCCTCATATTTCTGGATGGCATAATCGAATGCTGCGCTGTTGAATGACTGGTGGTCAATGTCAGCACCGGTGTCGATGATCGCAACGCGCTGTCCGGCTCCGGTATAACCGTCAGCCCATGCAGCCTGAGCGCCTACCATGTGTTCACTGGTCAGTGCTGTGTTGGGCTCAGCTGTGCCGCCCTCATCTGTCAGAGCTTCGTAGCGGTTCTCGCGCTGAACGCTCAGTACGTCCTTTACCTCAAGGATGCTCTTAATGTCTCTGTAGGTCACTTCTGCAGACATAACGTTGACGGAAAGTGTGAGATGCCATTTGACATTTATGTCCTTTCCAAGAGCCTTGTTTATGTCCTTTTCGACAGCGGCCTGCTGATTCTTAAGAGTCTTTCTGTAGTTTCTGGCAGCAAAGCTGTTGACCTTCTCTACAGAATACCTGTCAAGAACAGGAGCCTTTGATAATACGATGGAAACACGAACTGTCTGGTCGAGTTCAGCATCATTCATGCGGTCAAGTTCCGCCTTAGTAATGATTCCGGAAACTACAGGCTCAGATTCCTCAGTTTCCCGGTCGGTATCTTCTACCTCACCAAGTCTGGGAACCTGCAGATTTGACAGGTCCGGTCCTTCCACCGCGTCGCCGTCTTCTGGAGCGGCAACGTCAGCTGTTTCCTCAGAAACAGCTTCGCCGGTCGTCTCATCGGCATAAGCGTAGCCAAGACCAAATGTTCCCGGCATAACTACCATGCTAATTGCGATGAGGACGATCAGCAGTCGTTTCAAGGTACCTTTCATTCCTCTTTTTCCTTCCTTAAAATATAGTTTTAACGAATTATCATATGCCAAAAAAACGGCATAAAACTCCGCTATTCATTTTAGCACACTAATGTAAAACTGTAAATCAAAAGGATATGTTTTTTTGATCGTCACGCCGCCGATCTGTCAATTTGGGTTTCTTTTGAAAGAAGGGTCATGCAAAACACAAAAACTTTAAATCTTTTTAAAATAATGCTTCCATTTCAAAAAAAGTTGTGATATAATCCTTTAGTGCGTCGGGGCGTGGCGCAGTTTGGTAGCGCGCTTGACTGGGGGTCAAGAGGCCGCAAGTTCAAGTCTTGTCGCTCCGACCATTTTTTTATTTATTTTTATATAGTTTTGTGGGTGGACACGCCGCCTCGCAAAACATCCGAGGGGCATTAGCTCAGCTGGGAGAGCGCCAGGTTCGCAATCTGGAGGTCAGGGGTTCGATCCCCCTATGCTCCACCATTAACGCAAAAGGACGGGTACATCCCGTCCTTTTTGTGTTAAAGGCAGAATCATACATAGGGGGATCGAACCCGAAAGGGCATCGGCGTAAGCGAGACAGTCCGGTGGACTGTCGAGCAGCCGATGGTTCAAGCCGCCTGAACGAGGCGGCGCAGAACGGCAGACTTGCCTATGGCAAGGCTGCTGATCCCCCTATGCCCCACCTATTCCGTTGAAGTGCATTTTTTGTGCTTCCATGTCTGTTACAGCACAAAAAACCACTCCCAACGAAAAACGCCTCACCTCCTGGTGCCCGCTGTCACTCATTGACGGCCGCGCCATATATATACTATAATTAGACAGACCCACAAAGGAGGTATTTACATGAAGATCGGAACATTCATTGGCTGTGCCGCATTCGGCGCGCTGTTACTGGCTGCTACACCGTATCAGTTCAAGAAAGACGAAGAGACCGGCGTCACGGAGATCCGCAGCTTGCTGTGGGGTCTCAGGAAGACCCCGCACGGCGAAGGAGAAGACAAGGATCACTACTGTTTTGCGATCCCACCGTCGGGACTTGATTACGTTGACGAAGATGAGGAAGAAGACCTTGAGGATATTCCCATCGTTGGAGATCCCGCAGAGGCTTGATCCCGCGAATCGCTTTGACTCCAAAGACATCCGCTCAGGCGGGTGTCTTTTGTTCTTCCGGGCCCCGCAAAATATTGAATATTTCCCTGTTTTCCGGCACTTTCGATATTGTTATTTGCCCGCGGATTATATATAATCCTAATGTAGATGAGAAGGCATTATTTTTAGTTTCAGAAGGACGGACGACTTAGATGTCCCAGGATAAAAAAACAGCTAACAGAAGTAAAAGCGTAAATAAGAATACAGGCAAGCACTCATCCAAGACCGCCAGCAAGAGCGTATCCGGCGGCACCGGAAGACGGGCGGCCAGGAACGCCGCTGCAAATTCAGCTCAGACCGCACCAAAGGCCGAGGACAAGAAGAAGTCCACCGCTAAAGCCAAGGCTGCTGACGCTCCCGCAGCAAGCGCGCCGAAGGCCGAAGGCAAGAAGAAGTCCGGGGGATTCAACAAGGTGCCCATCATCGTTTCTCTCATAGTCGTTCTGCTGGGAGCCGCAGGTTTCGCCTATGCCAACGTGGTCCTGAACGCACCAAAGGAGATCATCACCGAAGACGGTGCTCTCTACTGCCTGGACGGACGCGGAGAGAAGAAGGTCTCCTGCTGGATAGATTTTGAGGATAACCGCTACTATGCAGGCGAGGACGGCAAACTCTACGCCGACAAGCTGGAAAAGATCGAAGAGAAGTCCTACTGCTTCGCCGAAGACGGTACCCTCTTCAGCGGCATATTCAGCTTCCACGACGATATCTACAGTTCAGAGCCGGACGGCAGTCTCATAGAGACCGAAGGCTGGGAGGATCACGACGGAAACACCTACTACAACTCCGGCACCGGCAGGTGTGTGTCCTCCGATCTGATGGATCTGGACGGGGAGACCTACTATCTGGATCCCTCAGGAATCCTTCAGAGAGACACCATATTCAAGTTCAACGACAACAAGTTCTTCGCGGACCCCGACGGCAAGGTCCTCAAGAATCAGATCATAGAGCACGGCGGCAACAACTACTACGCCGGCCCGGACGGAGCTTTCATCAGGAACACCTTCACTCCCTTCGAGGATCACTATCTGTTCATCAATGAAGACAGCGCCATCGTCAAGGAGCCCTTCACTCTGGAGAACGGCTACGAGATCACGCCCGACCCCAGTACCGGAGCCATCCCCGAGAAGGAGTACAAAATATCCCAGTCCGAGTACATATATAACGGCAAGGCCACATACATCAAAGCTGACATCGCTTCCCAGAGCATGATCTTCGTCAAGGACGGTGAGCTTCTGATCTCCGCCCCCATCGTCTCCGGCAAGCGCGGCAAGTTCGATACTCCCCGCGGCACCTTCCAGGTCCAGTACAAGGCCAGGAACACCCAGCTCAAGGGAGAGGTCACCGTGAAGGGCGAATACGATGAAGTGCCCCTGACAGAGGCCGAGAGAGCCAAGCTCATAGAGGCCAACGGCGGCAGCGAGGAAGGCGTCCCCACCACCAAGCAGGTACCCAAGAAGGAAGAGTGGGACGTGAACGTGAACTACTGGATCTCCTTCTACGGGACGTCCTACGGTTTCCATGACGCCACCTGGAGAGGCTATTTCGGAGGTTACATCTACACCTATGACGGGTCCCACGGCTGCGTCAACCTGCCCCTGTGGGCGGCTGAAAAGCTCTACAATAACGTGGAGGACGGCACTCCGGTATATATCATCTAGACGGCCTTTCATCAATTATGACAAAAACATCCCCTGCGGTCCGCCGGGGATGTTTCGTTTTTTGGCTCATTGCGGTATACTGTAAAAGATAGGATCAATATCGACCGAAAGAGGAAAAACATGAAAGTATTCGACTTAACACACCATCTGGCAAACGGCATGCCCGTATATCCCGGCACCGCCTCTCCCAGTTTCACCACGTCCAACACCTACGAGACCGACGGTTTCAAGGAGACCCTCATTCAGATGTCCACCCATACCGGGACTCATATGGACCCGCCTGCCCATCTGTACGCAGGAAGGACCACACTGGATCAGTTTCCTGCCAGCCAGTTCATCGGTAAGGCTCTGGTCATCGACTGCAGAGACCTGGGCGAAGGAGCGGAGATCACTCTGGAACGCATCTTGAGCTACGGTCAGAAAGCTTCGGATGCAGACTTTCTCCTCTTCAATCTGGGCTGGGACAAAAGATGGGGAACCGAAGCATACTTCGGAGACTACGCCTGTCTCAGCGAAGATGCTCTGGACTACATCATAGCCGGCGACTACAAGGGCATTGGCTTCGACGTCATAGGTCTGGACCCGATATCCGACTTCAACCTCACCCGTCACAAAAAACTTTTCAAGGGCAGGGACATCGTGAACATAGAGAACCTGAGGGATCTGGACCTTCTCGGTGACGATCTCTTCTGGTTCAGCTGTTTTCCCCTGAGACTTGAAGGGGCCGACGGCTCACCCATCAGGGCCATAGCCTGGACTATGGACTGAACAAAGGCATATTAAGACCCGCCTCGCGGCGGGTCTTTTGTTTCAATTGGTCTGCCCCAGTGCAGCTATCACCTTGTCGTAAATTGCCGCCAGGTCAGATGCAGCGGCGTAGACCGCGTAGGGATCCTTTTTGTCCACCTCTTCAGCCTTCTTGCAGGCGTCTGTCATGGTCTGGACCAGCCCTGAGTATGCGCGGTCATAATCCGTATCCGTAATGTCGTAGGCTTTGTGGATCAGTTCAGTGAGGAAAGCCACCAGCCTTTCGTCCGGCAGGGGCGGTACGTTGGCAGGCACCCTCCTGATGACGGAGCCTGCCTGTTTCTCATAGGCATAGGCGATCCTGATCAGGGTCTTTTCCTGTCCGAAGCCGGAGAATACCGAAAGTCCCAGCGGCAGCTCCGTGTCATGGGCCCGGTCCGTACCCAAGAATCCCATGGGAAGGGAGATCTCCGGCAGGCCGTGCTTCGGTCCGAAGACTATATCGTAACCAGCCCAGTTGTAGGGGTCAACTATACGGGGCTGCTCTTTTTCGGCAACGTCGAACAGGTTCATGTAGACCACCGCGTCGATGTCTGCTTCCTTCATCATCTCGGAGATCATCGCCCTCTCCTCCAGCATTTTGCTCCATCCGGGCACCCTCTTGTATGGGCCCACGGTCTCTGTGTAAGGATCATAGGTGCTGTCCAGGCTTCCCGCGAAATATCTCTGGCCTCCGGTGACGTTATCCAGATACATGTACATGGAACCGTCATAGTTGGAGTAGTAGATCTCCCGCAGAGTCTTGTGCACTGCGTCACCACCTTTCTGAGACAGATATGTGTTCACATCATACTCAAAGGTGTCCGTATCCATGCCGTTGGCCAGCCTCCAGATCAGTTCCTGGGTGAAAACATCTGACACGTCCACAAGCTCTGCTCCCGCACTTTCCAGGCAGTCCAGAGCCTCTCCCAGCAGCTGATTTATGTTGTCATTCAGTGACCTGCGGCCATAGCTGAAGGAATAGGTCAGATAACCTATGCGCATTCCCTCCAGGCCGTCTTCGGTCAGGGCGGACATATACCCGTCCCCCAGGAGAACGCTGGCTCTGGCCTCTACCGTATAGTCGTCCTCTTTATCTGCGCATGCCACAGCCCCCAGCACAACAGCCATGTCCTCAGCCGTTCTGGTCATTGGGCCCACCACGTCCTTGTAGGCTTTGAGAGGGAACACGCCGCTGATGGACGTCAGTCCCTTGGACGGCCTCATGCCGTAGAGATTGGTGAGTGAGGAAGGATTGCGTATGGATCCTCCCGTGTCTGTCCCCAGGCCGGCCGCCGCGAAATTGCAGGTCACCGCAACTCCCGTGCCTCCCGAGGAACCGCCGGGAGTCCTGGTGGTGTCGTAGGGATTGTGAACTATCCCGCCCAAAGTTAATCTTGAGGACACTGTGGCATAGGCGAACTCAGACATGTTGGCCTGGCCGATTATGACTGCTCCGGCATCGCGGAGCCGTTTGACTGCAAACGCATCTTTCGTCACTATCATGTCCGCCAGACTTCTGGCCCCGGCCGAAGTGGCCATGCCCCTTACGTCTATGTTTGCCTTGACTATGACCGGAATGCCGTGAAGGGGTCCTCTCACGTTTCCCTCTGCCCTTTCAATGTCCAGTCTTCTGGCATCCTCCAGGGCAGCGGGATTTATGGCTATGACCGAGTTCAGGTCCAGAGCCCCGTCGTAGGCCAATATCCTGTCTATGTACATCTGAGTCAGCTGCTCCGATGTCAGATTGCCTGCAGCCATCTCAGACTGAAGATCCGATATGGTGGCATCCTGAAGATCTATGGTGGTGAAAAGCGCATCCAGAGACTTCGAAGCGAAGGTAAACTTCACCTCTGTGGGTTCTTCAGGGTGTTCCGCGCCTCCGCCGGCACCTTTATCCAGGGGCAAAAAATAAAAGGACAAGGCAAATATGGCCGCGATCAGAATGATCGAGACCACTGTCAGTCCGATTTCCCCACTGTTGTATGGTCTGGTTTTTTTACTCATGCCCTTCGGTTATAAGCCGGAGTTATTCCCACGTCAGATTCTGTTCCAGGCACAGGGCCACCTGTCTGAGGCCTTCCTCGTCCTCTTCCCTGAAACGGTCAAACTGCTTGCTGTCTATGTCAAGTACCGCGACCACCTTGCCGTCACGGTGCAGGGGAAGTACGATCTCGGAGTTTGTGGCGCTGTCGCAGGCGATGTGCCCCGGGAACCTGTGAACGTCCGGTACCCTCTGGACCCTGTCCTCTGCCACGCATGTCCCGCAGACCCCCTTGCCCACGCTTATGTGGATGCAGGCCACTTTGCCCTGGAAGGGTCCCAGCACCAGGCCTCCGTCCTTCATGAAGTAGAAGCCCACCCAGTTGATGTCATCCAGCGCCTCCCACAAAACAGCCGCCGCATTGGACATGAGCGGCACGTAGAAGGGTTCCTCCTCCGCCAGCTGTTCCATCTGTCTTTTTATCAGCTTATAGTCTGTGCTCATAGTATGATCCTTTCTATGATTTACTTCCATGCCTTTTATACCCTATAGAGCCCGTAAAATCAAGTATAAACGCCTAAAACCGATATTGTATATCTCCTTCTTGACACCCACCCTGCCGGGTGATATTTTTTGCTTTAGAAACATGAGGAGACAAAAACATGAACACAGCAGCAATAATCCTTAACATCGTGATAATAGTGCTGGAGATCATCGGCGCTACCAGGAGCGAGATGAAGCTTTCCCTTAAGACCTTCGTGTTCTACACCCAGATCTCCAACGCTCTGACATTCCTGTCCTCCATACTGCTACTGGTCTTCGGGAGCCACCCGTGGACAGTGCTTTTGAGATACACATCCTGCTGCTTCATGTTCATGACCTTCATCATCGTGGTCTTCGTGCTGATCCCCATGTACGGCGAGGTCAAGAGGCTCCTGTTCTCGGGCACCGGGCTTTACTTCCACCTGCTCTGCCCTCTGACGTCCATCACCGCCTACGTACTCTTCGAGGATCACACCTCTCTTTGGCCGGTCCCCACCGTCCTCACCTTCATCTACGGCATATCCATGCTGTATTTCAACTACATCGGCAAGGCGGACGGTCCCTACCCCTTCTTTAGAGTCCATCAGCAAAGCAAAACGGCCACCCTGCTGTGGATGACCGCTCTTACATGCCTCATTGCATTTCTTTCATTCATACTGTCGAGAGCCTGAACTGCACGCTCCGGACACTCACCGCATTATCTCCATGGCCGCGATCCTGTCGAA
>JAEEOX010000172.1 GCA_016284485.1 Bacillota bacterium
ACCCTCCACCTTCGATGACACCATATCCGAGGCCATACTGCCCTTTGACCCGGACGAGATGGAGCCCTTCAGCACTGGAGCCCTCCTGGGCCACTTCGCGGATACCGCTGACGTGCCGCCGGGCACATACGCTCCGGAAGCCAGGGCTGTGGCCGACGAGGCAGTGAGAGACATAATAAGCAAGATACCCATGGTCGAGGAGACCGACGCCAAGCTGCCCAGCCGCGCGGACTTCACCAAGAAGTTCGGAAGAGAGGTGACCGATACCAAGCTGGCCATGCTTCCCGTGTGGTTCCTGACCTGGAGGCGCAAGGACCGCATCGCCTATTCGGTGGTGAACGGCGCTACAGGGGAGATCTCTGCGGAGATGCCCATATCCACAGGGAAGTTCCTGCTGGGGACACTGCTTCTGGCCGTGCCGCTTTTCTTCCTGTTCAACCTGCTGTTCATGATAACGGCAACAAAGATGATGCTGATATCCAGCCTCCTGACCTGCGTGGGAGTTATCCTGTACTTCCTGGAACTCAGGGAGATCGTAAGGAGGGAGACCCACGTATATGACAAGGGGTACCTGAGGAAACATCCGCAGAAGAAGCAGAACACCAAGGGCGGTAAGAAACATGAAGAGGAACCCGAACCGACTCCGCTCAAGGAAAAGATCGCCAACGCCTTTAAGGGAAAAGATTCCTTCGGCGCCACTGTGATCGTCTGGATCGTGTTTACCATGATTGGGTGCATAATGAGCGCCGTGAGCATGGGAGTCAGACTGATATCTTCAGCCGGCCCCTCCAATGGATACATCGTTGCCCTGGTCATCTGCGACATAGTCATGGTCCTGGTCATCAGGCGGGCCCGGAAGATCGCAGAGACAATATCCTACAAAAAAGTTATCCCGGACGTTCTCGGGAGTATAATCGCCATAGCGATCGCTCACGTCATCGCCATCTGGCATCCGGCGGAAGACCTTTACTACTACATCACGGCCATCCTGGGACTGATCGGCGTGGTCATGACCATGCTGGGGATCATCAGACGGTACAATGCGGTGGTCACCAGACCGTTGCCCCACTTTTTCGACAGGAGATCCAATGAGGGGGAGGAGCCCAGAAGCGGCGGCAGCGGCATAGGCATCGCCCCGAGAGGCATGGCAGCCTTCCTTATTGCAGCCCTTCTGACAGGCGTCTTCGCGATGTATCCGCTTACAGCTGAGGCGCTGGATCTGGAGTACCACGATCCCGTGTCAGGCTATGACGCGGTGGTCATGGACGATGCGGATCTTCTCACCGACAGCGAGGAGGAGAGCCTGCTGGAAGCCATGAAGGCCAACACGGAGTTCGGCCACGCGGTGTTCCTAACCAGCAAGAGGCCTGTGGACAGCACTTCCGCCCTGGCAGCCGGCACGTACAAGAGCATGTACGGCTCACAGAGCGGCAGCATCTTCGTGGTGGACATGTACAACAGATATCTCTACATCTTCAGCGACGGACTGGTGTACAAGTTCATAACCAAGAGCTACGCCAACACCATCACGGACAACGTGTACAGATATGCCACAAAGGGCGATTATTACACCTGCGCGATGGAGGTCTTCTCTCAGGAGCTGAAGGTCCTCAACGGCGTCAGGATCGCCCAGCCCATGAAGTACGTGGACAACGTCCTGCTTGCCCTGATAGCCTCTCTGTTCCTGAACTACCTGGTGCTCAGGATCCAGGCCAGACGGGACAGGGCCACCCAGGCCGTCATGATGGAAAGCAGCAAGCCTTATCTGGCACTGATCAGCGCAAAATATTTTGACCGCGGGACAACCAAGATCTACTCACCGCCCAGCTCCAGCAGCAGCGGCGGTTCCTCCGGAGGCGGAGGAGGCGGAGGCGGAGGAGGCGGCTCCTCCGGCGGTGGCGGCGGCCACGGGTTCTGACGTTAAATCCCAAAACCCAAGACGTAAAGTAATGAGAGATATGTATAAATGCAACAACTGCAACCACATATTTGAAGGCTATACCGATGACGCATGTCCTAACTGCGGAAGCACGGACGTCGAGGAGATCGAACTCAGACAAGACGTTGTTGACTTCGTGCAAGCCGGGCAGATCCCCGACGATTATACCGAAGATGACTACGAGTACGATTCGGACATAATCAATAATATGTATGATGTGATAGTGAACGGAAGGTAACATTCCATTAGACCACACCAACCCAACCGCGCACACCGCGCGGTTTTTTCATGCCCTCACGCCCAAGTCTTTTGCCCCTGCAGTTTCCCTTGCCATACTTGACTTTATCGAGTATACTATCTTATTAGGTATACTAGCGTTAATGTCGGCCCAAATCAGGCCGGAACGCCCCAGGACCAATCTTGAAGAAAGGAGGAAAGAAACATGTTCAGACGATTATTCAGAGGGCTGATCACGTTGATAGGCGGACTTATCGGCTACGAGATCTATGACGTGATGATGTATTTCATCATGAAGTACAACCACATCAGCGAAGAGGATGCCCTCTCACAATCCGAGCAGACTATAGTGGCGTTAGTATTTATTATTCTATTCGCAATCATCTTTTATTTAGTCGCCCCTATTTTCACTGCAAGGAGCCGCAGGGCTGCGGCGTCCATCGAGAACGAGATCAAGGGAGTTTCTCCCGTTGAGATCATCGGCGGAGTCGTAGGTCTTTTGCTGGGACTGATAATTTCATACTTTATAACCACCATTTATCAGAACATCCTGGTGCAGAAATCCCTGTATCTCACGGTCACGATCATCGTCTATTCACTTCTGGGTTTCACCCTTGCAGTCATCGGATCACGAAAGGCTCCGGAGCTGTATAACCTGGTGATGGCGACCCAGAAGAAGCAGAAGGAGAGCAACGAATACGACTTCAACCTGAAGGACAAGAAGAACAACCGTATCCCGAAGATCCTGGACACCTCTGTCATCATAGACGGCAGAGTGCTGGAGATCATGAAGGCCGGCTTCCTGGAAGGCCCCATCATCATACCGGAATTCGTTCTGGTGGAACTCAGGCACATAGCGGATTCATCCGACAGCCTGAAGAGGGTAAGAGGCAGACGTGGGCTGGATATTTTGAACAAGATCCAGACTGAGTTTGAGATCCAGATCTACAACACCGATCAGGAGAAGGCTCTCAAGGAGATCCCGGAAGTTGACGTGAAGCTTCTCAAACTTGCCCAGATCATGAAGGGCAAGCTGGTCACCAATGACTTCAACCTCAACAAGGTGGCAGCCATCAAGAACGTGCCGGTGCTCAACATCAACGATCTGGCCAACGCAGTGAAGCCCATATCCATACCGGGCGAAAAGATGAACGTCAAGCTGGTGAAGCAGGGCAAGGACAGAGAACAGGCCGTGGCTTATCTGGAGGACGGCACCATGATCGTGGTGGAGGACGGCAGGAAGTACATCGGTCAGGATGTGGACATCACGGTGACGTCGGTGCTCCAGACATCCGCAGGCAGGATGATTTTCGGCAAGATCAAATAAAGGACTGAAATGTACGAAGGTCTTAAGGTGACCGCCCTGGTGGCGGCCGCAGGCAAGGGCTCCAGGTTCGGAGCGGACGTGCCCAAGCAGTTTCTGAAGCTGGGGGGCCGCACCGTGCTGGAGCAGAGCCTGGAAAACTTCATAAAGTCCCCTTACGTGGACGAGATCGTGGTGATCGCCAACCCGGACTTCATCGACGAGACCCGTGACCTCCTCAGGGAGCAAAACATCCCGGCCGCAGTGGTACCGGGAGGAAAAGAGAGAACGGACTCCGTGTGGGAAGGCCTGAAGGCCGTGCCTGACGGACTGGTGCTGATCCACGATGCCGCAAGGCCCTTCGTGACCCCAGAGGTCATAGAGAGGGTGATCGCCAAGGCCTATGAGACCGGGGCAGCCGTGCCCTGTGTCAGGCCCAAGGACACCATAAGGACCAAGGAGGGCAACCTGAACAGGGACAAGCTTTTCGCAGTCCAGACGCCCCAGGGCTTCCGGACGGAAGTTATCCGGGACGCCTACGAGAAGGCCAGAGCCCAGGGCTTCACGGCCACAGATGAGGGCGGCATAGCTGAGAACGCCGGATATCCGGTATCCATCGTGGAAGGAGATTACGCCAACTTGAAGATCACCACTAAGGACGACATGCCCCATGAGACCAGGACCGGAACGGGATTCGACGTACACCGGCTGGTGGAGGGAAGGAAATGCATCATCTGCGGGGTGGACATACCCTATGAAAAGGGTCTTCTGGGCCACTCGGACGCAGACGTTGCACTCCATGCTCTGATGGACGCCCTGCTGGGCGCCGCAGGCCTGGGGGACATCGGAAGGCACTTCCCGGACAGCGACCCGGCCTACGAAGGAGCGGATTCCATGAAGCTCCTTGAGAAGGTGAGATCGCTTCTCGAAGAGGAGGGCTGGACCACGGTGAACGCAGACGTCACCGTGATATGCCAGAGACCCAAGATCGCACCTTTTGTGCGGGAAATGCAGGAGAACATCGCCCGCACCCTTGGGGTGGAGACATCTAGGATAAACGTGAAGGGAACCACCACCGAAGGTCTGGGCTTCACAGGACGGGGCGAGGGCATCGCCTCCATGGCGGCAGTCACCATCAGACGCTGAAAAACTTACAGAAACAGATAATACTATTCAGACAGGAGAATTTTTTGAGATGAAACTTTCCGACAGCTTATTCAAAACATTCAGAGAAGTACCCCAGGAGGCGGAGATCCCCAGCCATATCCTGCTCCTGAGAGCAGGCATGATCAGGAAGACCGCAGCCGGCATCTACACCTACATGCCCATGGGCTGGAGGGTGGTCAGGAAGATCGAGCAGATCGTAAGAGAAGAGATGGACGCCAAGGGCGCCCAGGAGATCTGCACCTCGATCCTGCAGCCGTCCGAGCTCTGGGAGGAGTCAGGCAGATGGGCGGCCTACGGCCCCGAAATGTGGAGGATCAAGGACAGGAACGGCAGACCTTTCTGCCTGGGACCCACAGCCGAGGAGATCTTCACGGACATCGTGAGATCCGGGGTGGATTCTCACAGACAGCTGCCCTTCATGCTTTATCAGATCACTGACAAGTTCAGGGACGAAGCCCGTCCCAGATACGGCATGATGAGATCGAGAAACTTCATCATGAAAGACAACTACTCCTTCGACAAGGATCACGAGGGCATGATGGTGAGCTATCAGAAGATGTTCGAAGCATACACCAACGTGTTCAACAGATGCGGCCTGACCTTCAGACCCGTGGAAGCTGACAACGGCGCCATCGGAGGCGATTCATCCCACGAGTTTACAGCGCTCTGCGAATTCGGCGAGTCCGAGATCGCATACTGCGAGAGCTGCGACATGGCTGCCACCGTTGAAAAGGCAGCCTTCAGGGACGCTGAGCCGGATACCTGTGACATGCTTCCCATGGAGAAGGTGCTTACGCCCGGAACCAAGACCATCGAAGAGGTGGCGAACTTCCTCGGACTGGAAAAGAGCCAGACCATCAAGGCTCTCCTCTTCATCACCTACGATGAGGAAGGCAACGAGAAAGAGTACGTGGCGGCCTTCGTAAGGGGCGACAGAGAGCTGAACATGACCAAGCTCGTGAATGCTCTGGGCATCAGAGAGTACGAGATCGCCTTCGCCGACGAGAACGCCATGCACGAAAAGACCGGCTGCGTAGGCGGCTTCACCGGCCCCGTGGGTCTTCACGACTGCAAGGTGGTGGTGGACTCCGAGCTGGTGGGACTCAGGAACCTCTGCGCAGGCGCCTGTGAAGAGGATCACCACCTGATCAACGTTAACTACGGAAGAGACTATACCGCAGACATCGTAACGGACCTCAAGACCCTCAAGGAGGGAGATCCCTGTCCCTGCTGCGGAAAGCCCGTCAAGCACGCCAGAGGCGTGGAGGTGGGACAGATCTTCACGCTGGGGACCAAGTATTCCGTTCCCATGGGAGCGGTCTTCAAGGACGAGGCTCAGGAGACAAAGCCCATCTATATGGGATGCTACGGTATCGGCGTTTCCCGTACCTTCCAGGCTATCATCGACATGCCCGAGAACCACGACGAAAACGGCATAATCTGGCCCATGTCTGTGGCTCCCTATCACGTGATCATCACCGAGATGAAGCCCGGCGACGAGGCTCAGGACGCCCTTTCAGAGAAGATCTACAACGAACTTCTGTCCAGGGGCATCGAGGTGCTCTGGGACGACAGAGACGAGCGTCCCGGCGTCAAGTTCAAGGACGCGGACCTCATCGGTATCCCCGTAAGGATCACCGTGGGCAAGCGTGCCGGCGAAGGCGTGGTTGAATACAAACTCAGAAGAGAAGCAGACAAGACCGATCTTTCATGGGAAGATGCGGTCAGGGAAGCGGTCAACATAGTGGAGAGAGAGAAGAGAGGTTGACTCTTTGGAAACAAAACACAGCTTTAAGGACAATATTTACCTTAAGCTATTCGTAGAATTTTTTACCCTGGGGATGTTCACCTTCGGAGGAGGGGCAGCCATGATCGCCGTACTTCAGAACAGGCTGAAGGACAAAAAATGGCTGACTGACGACGAGGTGCTGGACTGCATAACGGTGGCCCAGACTCTGCCCGGAGTGGTGGCGGTCAACATGTCCGTCTACGTGGGATACAGGATGAAGGGTATACGGGGAACCATAGTTTCGGTGCTGGGAATAGTGCTTCCGTCCTTCGTGATCATCATACTGGTGGCACTTTTCCTCAACAGCCTGGAAGGGAACCCCTATGTTCTGGGAGCCCTGAGAGGCATCCGCGCCGCGACCCTGGGGCTCATACTTGCCACCTGCTTCAAACTTTCGAAGCAGATCATGGGAAAGGCAAAAGAAGATAAGGTGCAGCTGGTGCTCACCGCCCTTATATTCCCGGTGTCCTTTCTGATCATCACCTTCCTGGGCCTGGACGCTGTCTGGGTGATCCTGGGAGGTCTGGTCATAGGCGTGGTCTACGGACTGGTACAGATGAGGAGGGAGAAGGCATGATATACATCAGACTTTTTCTCACCTTCCTCAAGATAGGATTCGTGGGCTTCGGAGGCGGACTGGCCATACTGCCACTGATCTATCAGGGAGTCAGCAGGTTCACCGACATAACCAAGGAACAGTTTGCGAACTTTTTCGGAATATCCCAGGCTACGCCGGGACCAATAGCCGTCAATGCTGCAACCTATGTAGGTTTCGAGACTGCGGGAGTCCTGGGGGCGGCCTGCTCCACCCTTGGAGTGATACTTCCGTCTTTTCTCCTGGTGGTGGTATTCACCAAGATCCTCACGGAGAACCGGGACAACCGGCTGGTGGACGGAGCCTTCGTAGGGATCAGGCCGGTGACTCTGGGCATGCTCCTTTCGGGAGTCTGGTTCATAGCGGAGGGAGCCCTCTTCGTGGGGACCGGCCATCCGGACATGCTGGGAGTAGTGGGAGGCGTGGACCTTCCGGTACTGGGCATGGCGCTGGTATCCTTCGGGCTGTCCCTCTGGAACAAGGCGGGAGCCATAACCCTCATAATCACGATGGGTGTCATCGGGGCACTTGTCTTTTCATAAAAATACCTTTATATGGCGTTTAGGAGGAAATTATGAAAAAATTCACTATCGAAATGGAAGACGGAGGAGTGATGAAGGGAGAACTTTACCCTGAGATCGCTCCCATCACAGTTGAAAACTTTGAGAAACTGGCTAATTCGGGCTTCTATGACGGGCTGATCTTCCACAGAGTCATCCCCGGATTCATGATCCAGGGAGGAGACCCCAAGGGCATCGGCATCGGCGGACCGGGCTGGACCATCAAAGGGGAATTCAACTCAAACGGCGTAAGAAACGACATCAGACACCTGAGAGGCGTTCTTTCCATGGCCAGAGCCATGGATCCCAATTCCGCGGGATCCCAGTTCTTCATCATGGTGGAAGACGCACCCCATCTTGACGGCGAATATGCCGCCTTCGGAAGGGTGACTGAGGGCATGGAAACAGCCGACGCCATCGTTTCAGTTCAGCGCGACTACAGCGACAAACCCTACGACCCCCAGGTCATGAAGACCGTAAGGGTCTTTGAAGAGGACATATAATGACAAACATACCTGAAATCAGGCTGTACAACAGCTATACGAGAAAAAAAGACCTGATCAAAACTCATGAGCCGGGCAAGCTGGGCCTCTACACCTGCGGCCCCACGGTCTATCACTTCGCCCACATAGGAAACCTCAGATCCTACATCATGGAGGACGCTCTGGAGAAGTTCCTGAGATATGCGGGCTACGACGTTAAGAGAGTCTCCAACATCACCGACGTGGGACACCTGACGTCCGACGCGGACGAGGGCGAGGACAAGATGGTCAAGGGCGCCAAGCGCGAGCACAAGACAGTCATGGAGATCGCCAAGTTCTATACTGATGCTTTTGCGTCCGACTGCGAGAAGCTCAATATCAAGAAGCCCGACGTCATCGAGCCTGCCACCAACCTTATCCCGGAGTACATCCACATGATCCAGGTGCTCCTGGAGAAAGGCTATGCCTACAAGGCCGGCGGCAACATCTACTTCGACACATCCAAGCTGGACAGATACTACGTCTTCGGCGAACACGACGAAGAGGACCTGGCCGTTGGAGTGAGAGAGGGCGTTGAAGAGGACCTGAACAAGAGGAACAAGGCTGACTTCGTGCTCTGGTTCACCCAATCCAAGTTCGAGGACCAGGCCCTCAAGTGGCCGTCCCCCTTCTTCGACGAGATGGGTTATCCCGGCTGGCACATCGAGTGCTCCTGCATCTCCATGAAGCATCTGGGTGAGTACTGCGACATCCACTGCGGCGGCGTGGACAACATGTTCCCGCACCACACCAATGAGATCGCCCAGAGCGAGGCATACCTGGGACACACCTGGTGCACCCAGTGGTTCCACGTGGCGCACCTGAACGACGAGTCAGGCAAGATGTCCAAGTCCAAGGGAGAGTTCCTGACCGTGTCCCTTCTGGAGAAGAAGGGCTACGATCCGCTTTGCTACAGACTTTTCTGCCTGGAGTCTCACTACAGGAAGACTCTGGTATTCAGTTTCGATGCTCTGGACAACGCCAGGAGAGAGTACGAGAAGCTGGTGCAGAGAGTGGCTCAGCTCGACAGGAACGACCAGTCCGATCTGGATCAGGCAGTGATCGACAGCCTTACGGAGAAGTTCGTGAGGAACCTTTCCATGGATCTCAACACTGCAAACGCAGTATCGCTTTTATACGATGTATTGAAGGCCAACACCAACGACCGCACCAAACTCTACCTGATCCAGGACTTCGAGAGAGTTCTGAGCCTTGGGCTCATGGACAGAGCTGACAAGTACCTGGCCGCCCAGGCGGAAAAGGAAGCCAACAGGTATGCAGGCATTCCCGCCGAGGTGGTACAGCTGGTTGAGGAGAGAGCAGCCGCCAAGAAGGCCAAAGACTTCGCCAAGGCGGATGCCCTGAGAGACCAGATCAAGGAATTGGGCTACGAGGTAAAGGATACGGCTGAAGGCCCCGTCATCGAGAAAGCATGATCCCGGAAGAGCGCAAAACATACAAGCAGGGGCTGATCTCTGCGGTCCTGTGCAGCGTCTGGTGGGGGATATGTCCCATCTACTGGGCCTGGCTCAAACCCATAGAGAGCAGCACCATAATATTCTACAGGATCGTGATGGTGGCGGTTGTAAGCGCCATAGGCGCCCTGATCGTATACGGCAGGGAGGCCGTGCTGGCTCCCCTGAAGGACAGGAAACTGACCCTCCGTATGATAGGTGCGGGGATCATCATAACCTTCAACTGGTCCGTGTACATCTGGGCCATAAACTCCGGCCACATAATACAGACCAGCATCGGCTACTACATCGAGCCCCTGGTGGTCTGCCTCTTCGGCATGATATTTTTCGGAGAGAAGCTCAACAAGTACAAGGCTGTGGCCCTGGCTTTCGGCGCCGCAGGAGTGGTGGCGGTCATCATATATTTCAGGGAATTCCCCGGGATTGCTCTGGCCATAGCCATCTCCTTCTCCTGCTACGCAGCCATCAAGAAGGGAATCAAGATGCCCCCATTGCTGTCTCTTACCTATGAGACAGTGTTCATCGCGCCCTTCGCCCTTGGAGTGGCCATCTACCTGGAGGCCACCGGTCAGGGTGCGCTGGGGTTCGGCACCGGCAGATACATACTGCTTCTCCTGTGCGGCTTCGTGACCGCTCTGCCGCTTTCACTTTTTGCGGATGCGGCCAACAAGGTCAGCATGTTCGCCCTGGGACTTACGGAGTACATTTCACCCACCATAGCCCTCATGATAGGTATCTTCTATTTCAAAGAAGACTTCTATCCGGTGCAGATCGTGGCTTTTGCCATAATATGGGTGGGACTGATCTTTTTCTCCAGAGGAGAACTGAAGGAGCTGAAAGGAGGTCCGGATGACTGACAGCATGACCCTGGCATACCTGGGAGACAGCGTCTACGAGGTCTTCGTCAGGGAGAGAGTCGTGGAACTGAACCCGGGAAGACACGTGGACAGGCTCCATCCTGAAGCCGTGAAGTACGTAAGGTCCGATGTTCAGGCCCGGGTCCTGAAACAGCTGATGGAGGGGACCCTGACGGAGGAGGAACTCACCGTAGTCAGGCGGGCAAGGAACCATAAGCAGATCGCGTCCAAGAGGATCAAGTCCTCGAAGAAAGGCTCCGACCCGGTGACAGAGAAGCTGGCCACGGCTTTTGAGGCACTGATAGGATATCTCTGGCAGGAAGGCAGGACCGACCGCCTGAAGGAGATAGTGGACGCCGCCTTCGCCATGATCGAAGGGGCGGACCGGACAGAATAAGGTAAAACAAGATGAAGAGGATCACCCTTGAGGAAGCTCTGGAACTGTATAAGGAGTTTGAAACGCCTGAGCACGTCATAAGGCACTGCAAGGGTGTGACCATGATCGCCCTGATCATCGCCCGTGAGCTGAACAGACACGGCTACAGTCTGGACACGGACATGATCTTCGGCGCGGGGATCACCCACGACATGGCCAGAGTCCAGGAGAACCACTGGGACGTGGCTGCGGACAAGCTTCTGGAACTGGGATATCCCGAGGAAGCGGTGCTTGTGAGGAATCACATGACAGGAATCGGCTACAGTCCCATATCCGCTGTACGTGAGCAGGACATGATCTGGCTGGGAGACCGGCTGATCAAGGAAGACACCTACGTGGGAATCGACGAGCGCTTCCGTTATATAGAAGACAAGGCTCTGAAGCGCGGGGTGGGCCCGGAGGGCCTGGCCCGCATCGCAAGGAGCAAGGGCGATATGCAGCGTCTCATGGACGGCATCGCAGAAGTTATAGGAAAGACCATTGATGAACTGATCGGCATCGGCACCAACATGGCAGATCTGTTCGATTCAGAAGAGTGGGGAGAACACACCAGTTGAGCAAGGCAGACGTATTATTCGTGGATAT